>JAAZXA010000044.1 GCA_014240385.1 Methanobacteriota archaeon
CACGCCTCGTGCATCGTTTGCTGGTGGCACCACGAACGGTGCGAGGACACGAGGAGAGTCAGAATGGGCGTTTTCGAAAAATTTCAAGAGCGGTACGACGCGACTCAAAGCGAAGAATTGATCGAGACAATTGCAGAAGTACGGGGGGTGAATGCAAAGCATGTATCGGTTTCATCGGGTTCTTCTTCACTGATGTTTTCTTTTTTACCTCAATTGCTCAATGAGGATTCACATGTGCTCGTGCTCTCGCCAATGTACGGAGAATACAGCCATATTCTCACCCATGTTATAGGCTGTCATATGACCAACTTCGTGCTTCGAGAAGAAGATGGATTCGAAATTCATGTTGACGATTTGGTTGAGCAAGCCCGTCAACATGATGCTGTTGTTTTCGTTAATCCAAACAGCCCAACAGGCGTGTATTGCGATGAGATGAGCGATATCGTGCGCCGAATTCAAGACGAAACTGAATCACCATCACGGTGCAAGTTGATTTGGGTCGATGAGACATACATCGATTATCTCCCCGATGCGCAATCACTTGAGCCACTTACTGAAACGATTCCAAACTTGATTATCTGTAAAAGCATGAGTAAATGTTACGCCTTATCTGGACTCAGGGTTGCCTATGCAGTGAGTCAGAAAATGACAATATTGAGGAGATTCATTCCCCCTTGGGCCGTGAGCCTCCCCGGCCAGTTGGCTGCAGTGGCTGCTTTGAAGAATCCAGAATATTACCGCCATCAATACGATATTATTCATCAACAGAGAGAAGAATTGAGTCGTATGCTGCGTGATGAACATCTCCATGTGTTACCCGGTGTTGCAAATTTCGTGTTAACATTCCTTCCTAAAGAGTCTGGGCATACATCGCATTCGTTCATCGAGGCTTGCAAAGAAAAGGGCATATTTATTCGTGATGCGCAAAATATGGGAGTCTCACTCTCAGATAACGCAGTACGGTTCGCAGTTCGTTCACAAAAAGAGAATCTAAAGATGATGAAGTGTGTTCGAGAAGTTTTTTCCCAATAACATTCATCGGTATAACATATACGAGAAGAGATGCTTACATTCGTGTTGCAATGTGTAAGGTAGGGCAGAGTGCGAACGCTTCATCACCACCCAGCCCCTCCCCTAATCCAATGTCGACCTACGAAGGGCTCACAGTAGCCCAACTAAAACAGGAACTCACGGCAAGAGGCCTTGCTCTCTCCGGCAAAAAAGCCGACCTAATAGAAAGACTCCAAGTCAAACCCAAAGATATCGTCATAGAAGATGTCGTCATCGAAGCCGAATTAGAGAGCAGTCAAGAAACATCACCTTGGCAACGCTCGATGAAGGAGTTTCTCGCTCTACCTATTCCAGTCATCATTGTTACAGGACTACTAGTCACTGGAGGTCTTGGATACATTGGTTATGAATTAGTATCAGCCTTCTTGGATGATGAGGTTGATTATCCTGAATTAATAGAATTCAACTCTGGGCGGGCTCGTGAATATGCGGACACCTTAGTTGGATATGGACACGCCGAATGGAAAGGCAGAATGTCAGGAAGTCAAGAAGAGCGCAATGTAGCCCAATATATTCATGATACATTTGAGGAATTAGGGTATGAAGCAACCTTGGAATCATTTAGTGTGCCGATGTTCTCAATCATCAGTGCTCCAACTTTACAACTCTGTGTTCCTGGAAATACCCCATTTGTTCAATCCTGTGGATTCCTAGATACCAATCGTCAGATAACCGATTATGAGCACCGTACTGAAGTAGTATTGCAAGGCTTTTCAGGGACAAGGACCCTGAACTTCAACGATGCAGACCTCGTCAACTTAGGTAATGGCTCAGAGGAAGCAGATTGGGATTTGGCAAGCGATAATATTGGATTGGTATTCTTAGAAGGTGGTGGCTTTGCAAGTAATACCTACCTCTACAGCAAGGCAGCAGAATATGGCTTAGCGGCATTATTGATAGTCAGTTCCTATAATTGTGATAAGGTGGAAGCGGATAATTGCGTGCCCATCTTCAAAGGTGTTGGAGTCGATGAGGTAAAGGCTGCAAATGGCGGCTCGATGCCAGATGATATTGCCTTCATGATGATTTCAAGCAAGGCCGGTAATGAAATCTGGGATGCTGTTAACAATTCAGGTGGCAAAGTTTCTCTTAGTACAAATGTACAAAACACCGGCAATTTAGATGTCTATGTTCCATGTGGTAAATGGCAAGGCATCAGTGATGAGTTGATAATGGCTGGTGGCCATCACGATACTGTCTACCATGGACCAGGAGCGATTGATGATACATCAGGAAGTGCCACAGTTTTGGAATTGGCAACAACCTTTTCTGAGATGTTAACTGGTAATGCTCGCCCAGCCAAGACGATGATGTTCTGCACATGGGGTGGTGAGGAAGAAGGCTTGTGGGGTTCAACCTCTTGGGTTGAGGCTCATCAACAAGAATTGCGCGATAATCTCCGCCTCTATGTCAATCTCGATATGAATCACGTCGACCCAGACTTTGACGAGCGGGGGAATGCTCTGACTCTATTCAGTAATTATGAGGCGGATATTACACATGTCAAGGCTATTGCTGCGATTTACCAAACTGAGAAATCCGAAGTCGCTTCAAAGTATACCATTAATTTCAATCTCCTCGATGGTGCAAAGGGTGATTCAGATGGTATGCCCTATAATTCTGACCACGGTCCATTCGTCTATGACCTAGGAGATGGTGAAAATGGTCGTGCTGTGGTCTGCTATGGAAGCGGCTCTTGGGAGTACCATACCTATGCAGATGACATGACTCACTTCAATGAAGAAAGCCTCTCTGTTTCGGGAACAATCTATGGAACATACCTGCGTTATTTAGCGGAGATTTAAACAACAGTCCCTTGCAGCCTACAATATGGCGAAGAAGGCACATGCAAGCCACATCTTGGTTAACTCCAAAGGTGATGCACTAAATTTCAAGCGCAATATCTCTAATTTGAAAGAATTTCAGCGCTGCGCAACAAAAGCCAGCAAATGCCCAAGCGGCCGTAAACTAGGTGATTTAGGGACTTTTCCACAAGGACAAATGGTTCCTGCCTTCGACAAAGCAGTATGGTCAATCGACCTCAATTCCTGCAGTGAACCAGTGCGGACTCAATTCGGGTATCATCTGATTTGGGTGCATTCCAGAGATGAGTGATTTCATGCCTATACAGGTGGGGCTTGAGTCCTATTCAATACGCGCATCTCATGGTGCCTTTGATTGGGAACGAGAGCAAGAGCAAACTTTCGTCGTCAGTGTTTGGGCTACAATAATTGGCGAGCCACGAGGTGAAGACCTCTCTGCAAGTCTTGACTATGGTCTCATCCAAACTTGGATTGACAAGGCATTCTTAGAGATGGAATCAGCCCACCTACTGGAAGAATTGGCAGCAAGGATAGTCGACCAAGCAATATCCCAAGACGTAGTTAGTGGCTTGAAAATCAGAATCGAAAAACCCGAAGCACCCCTTCCGCATGCTGGCGGACTCGCGGTAATTGAGAAAACATGGCAACGTAGTGAATGAATAGAGGCAGGTTCATGCCTCATCAGTATCAGCCTGCGGGTGATGGACGAGCCGGTTGTTGGTGAGGTATTCGTACCAACAGTAGAGGAAGAAGGTGGAAACATCATCGGCTTGGGAGTTTTTTCAAGTGAGAAAATCGCCCTCAATGTCCTCAAAGATTACTTCAAACATTCATGGAAAGGAAAAATAATCTCAGCAAATTTAGCCCGTTGGCAAGTTGACCTAATCGGAGAAGATGCTCTAACCCTATTAGCAAAATGGTCTTGCCAAGTTTGTCCAATTTGTGATCGACCAACTTTTTGGATTGATCTGGATAATTTCAGTGCCCTTTGTCATGGTACAGCCTGTGGCGCATGGATGGAAGACAATATCTACGAGACTGAAGTTATCGATATTGGATTACCAGCAATTCGTTGGCTACATCAAGCACGGTCAATTAAGCAAGCGATGACTGAATTCAAGAAAAAGGCAGCAGAAATGCGAGCCGCTGGCGGAGAT
This sequence comes from Methanobacteriota archaeon, assembly GCA_014240385.1. Taxonomy (GTDB): domain Archaea; phylum Thermoplasmatota; class Poseidoniia; order Poseidoniales; family Poseidoniaceae; genus UBA226. The sequence goes on from JAAZXA010000044.1 coordinate 4,052, forward strand.
GTTGATGATGAAATGGTCGATTATACCATGGAAGATGCAAAGACTCGGATGGAGAGAATCTTACGTAAAGAAGGAAGTATTGGGCTTGGTACAGCACTGGGTGATTTACCTAGTGAAGAAGAATAATCTCACATCTCTTCGATTGGAATAACACCGAGACCTTGGCAACCTGAAGCAAGATGCCTTCTGCTAGTCTCACTCAATAATAGATTGAGTAGATTCACTTTACCCTCGAAAATTACCGGATGGTCGCGGTAAAAGCCATTGAAAGCAGATGCTAGAGCCAGCAAGTGAGAGGCGAATAAGTGCGGGCGGTGATTCTCTACTGCATTTTCGAGGGCATCCAAATGCCTTCCCAACAATCTCAATAACTCATTAGCAGATTTAGAATCTCCAACTTGATTCCAAACTTCTTGAGATTTTGCCTCCTCAATAAGTGCATCTACATCATGACCCTCTCTAGCAACTTTACGTCGAATTGCGCAAGCACGGGTATGAGAGTACATCAGGAAAGGAGCAGAATCTCCTTCAAAGGATAGTGCATCTTCCCAACGGAAGGTGAATCCTTTTTCAGGGGCCACATGAATGATATTGAAGCGAACTGCACTGCTTGCAACGGCTTCTGCGATTTCCTCCATCCTTTCCTGGCTTAATTCATCGGCCCGTAATTCCTTAACTGCAAGCAGCGCATGGGCGCGAGCTTCAACCAATAAATCGTCCATGAATACAACATTACCACGGCGGGTTGACATTTTTCCATCAGGTAATTTGATGAAAGCATAGAAAACTACCTCCGGAACTCTTTGACCAACTTCCTCTAAGGCAATGCCAACTTGACGAGATTGTAATTTGTGGTCTTCTCCTAAGATATTGATGAGACGGTCGCATTGCTGCCATTTCCACTGGTGATAAGCCACATCTCTAGTTGCATAGAGAGAGGAGCCATCGCCTCTTCTGAAGAAGAATTTTGTACTCTTGCCCTTGATTCCTTTACTTTCTAATTCCAAATAATGGGCTCCATTGTCAGCCGTTCCATGTAATTCACTTGCCTCTAATTGTTCCATAATGAGGCTGACGCTTCCATCTACAACGAACTTCGATTCCTTGGTGAAAGCATCGTATTCAATTCCTAATTCAGCCAAAGTATCTAACATACCATCAAGGACCGGCTGGTAAGCATCATTGAATGATTGTAGGACATCTTGATCACCTTCTTCACTTAATCTGACCATCTCTCCAACTTCTTCATCGACCTGTGGATTATTTTCTTTGACAATGTTTGCTGCTTGGTACCAACGGACCCGTTCATGGTCTTGTTTTCCTTGCCACATACCAAGGTCATCTTGTCGCCCTGCACTTGCAAGAATTTCAGACACTTTCTCGGTATCGAGATTCTTCAAAGCCCAAGATAAGATTCCAACCTGCTTTCCCATATCATCAACATAGTATTCCGCCTGAACTTCATGACCATGTAATCGATGAAGTCGGACGAGAGTATCACCAAGGATTGCATTTCGCGCTCTGCCTACGTGAAATGGACCATTTGGATTTGCTGATGTATGCTCAATAAGAACACGATGACCTTTGTCTGCTGCCTTTCCACTGTTTTCATCGTATTGAGAAAGGATTTGTTTTGCAATCCAAGCAGGGTTGGTCATGAAATTTAAGTAGCCATTAATGGCCTCAACAGATAACAAGACCTCGTCAAAGTCAGTATCTTGCGACTTACGTAATTGCACCGCATCACAAAGGTCTTTTGCAACCTGTTCAGGAGATTGTTTGAGGATTTTTGCAAAAGGAAAACAAGGTAAAGCAAGATCTCCTTGGGAAGATTCTCTAGCTATTGTTAACATCTTTTGCCAAGGTAAGTTATCTAATCCTGCAGCAGCCAATACTACGGCCAAATGGGGTTCCAATACTTTGCGGAGTAATTCCATTCATCCACACCTCAACCCATTGGATAGCGCAATATTGCCGCTAGTCCACCGAACCCCAAGTGGAGTTGTAGCCCCTCTTCGGTATCGGTTGAAACGAAAGATATCGAGGAGGAAGAACGACCCGCCATTTTAGAGAACTCATCTATTAAGTCCCGCTCTGCCAATTCCTTTGCATCTTCTGATTTACAAGAAGGACAGGGTGGAGTTTCATCCATTCGCCCTAAAGAAGTGGTCCATTCATTAGCACAGGAATTGCATTGTAAGTCGACATTACGTTTTCGAAGTGATTCAGAAATCAGCAAAGTTGCAACTGCTCCTTGCTCCAGAGCATTGCGAACCATCATCTCACCATACGTTGCCTTAGGATGAGCCTGCATAATCTCTCTAAGGAAATTATTCATCATTTTACGCTCGCTATCTAATTCAATTTCTCCCATTAAGGCACCTGCATTGGCGACAAGTTCCCTAATACCGCTCTCGTTAGAGTAGCCAACATCGAAATGTGTGGCTGCTATTTTCTTGGCTATTTCATGGTGGAAATAGCCGTGCTTGACAACATAATCTTTGGTCGCCCCTGGTCCACCGATGATTATGGCTTGGATGTCTGCAATATTTGGAAGCCAATAATCACAGGCATGTTCAGTAGCCCGCTTGAAGAATTTGTGGGCAGCCTCTTCGATTAAGCGCTCGAATCTTTGAGCAGATTGACCTCCTTGTCTGTGCTTTCCCATGATGTTAGAAACTAAGTGCTCCTGAATATGGATTCGCTTTCCGGTGGCAATTCCATAGGCTGCTTCTGAGCGGTCAATCACGAATAAACCGTAGGAATTGCGGTCGATTAACATCTCTTCAAGTTGTGAAGTCTCGAATACTGAATCACAACGATATCGGAAAGATTGCAATTCCTCTGGCGGATCAGTGACACAAATGTTGACCATTCTTGTTTTGTTATTACCTACAATAACTGCACCAACGAATAATGCTATACCTCTCTCACCGGCATTCTTGAATCGGTTCAAGGTAGAGAGGGCTGATTCAATTGCCCCTTGCACATTTTTTCTAGTGCCTTTCGATTTGATATTGGCTGCTTGACCGTGTTCATTCTGTAGTAAGGAGCGGGCGTCGTGTACCTGTCTATCTGGTGGAATGATGATGGTGACAAGTTCTGTGCCATATCCCTTCATCTCTTGTAGGTCCTCAAGGACCATCTTCAAGCGAAGCCGCCTAGCCTGTTGTTCAACATCTTCAGCCAAGCCAACTCCTCCAACTAACTGGCCGCGACTCCGGTTTATCAGCCTGCCGTGCTTCACACCTACGGTGTGAGCCGACAGCATCAAGGGAGTGCTGCCATTGGCAGGCTTCGTGGGTACAATCCATGTCATCGCCTTGGGCGGCAGCCTACTTCGTCCTGAAGAAGCCGAAAAGCGTGAACAATGGTTTTCCCGTCTAAAGCAAATGGTGGTTCACCTCGAAGGAATGCAACATTCAATCGGCATAGTCGTTGGCGGTGGAGCGCCAGCCAGAGAGGGAATCGAAGTTGCTCGTAAGCACATCAGCGATGAAAGTAAATTGGACAAAATAGGTATCGCTGCTACCCGATTAAATGCCAGCATAATCCAACAAGTCTTAGCGGAAGTAGGAATTGATGTTGCAGAAGAAATCCCAAGTACCACATCTCATGCAGCAGATTTACTTCAGAGTCATTCAATAGTATGTATGGGTGGAACAGTTCCCGGACATACCACTGATGCGGTTGCAACCAGTTTGGCTATCGAAGCAGGAGCAGAAATCTGTATCATCGCAACCAATGTCTCACATGTCTATGATAGCGACCCAAGAGTCAATGAAGATGCAAAATCATTCACAGAAATGAGTTTATCACAACTTGGTGAAATCTGCGGCATAGGAACTCCTCTTCCGGCAGGAACCTCATCAGTAGTTGACCCTATAGCAGTAGAGAGAGCGATTTCAGCATCCTTGAACCTTGCAGTTGTAGATGGTCGGCAAATGGATCGCTTAGAGAACGCAATTCTTGGATTGGAATTTGAAGGTACTAAAATAAGCGCCTGAGGTGAAAGTGATGGTCAGTAAAGAGAAATTGAAAAAACAAGTTGAAAAAACCTCTAGCGCCCTTAAAGACGGAGTTAAAAAAGTCGGCGGCAAAGGTCGTCATAAGGGAGTTGTTGCCCACAAGCATTGCAGAATATGCCACCTACCAATCGAGGTCAAGCGAGAGCCTGAAATTTGTGGAGATGAAGCCTGCGACAAAAAATGGTTGCAAAATAAAAAGAATGAAAAAATGGTCAGAATTGCCTTCTTCTTCTTCGCACTGGTGTTCTTTGCACCTTTGATATTGAGTGGATTAGGTGTATTTTGATGAGAGTCCTACCTGCGATAATCGGTCTTTTATTCATTGGTTTGTCGGTTTTCGGGGCAATTGGGGTATCAGGCGATGGCAGCATTGATGCCAATGTTCCACCTTGTCTCCCACCTGCCCTTTGTGATGCTGGGGTCACTATCGAGACCCTTGACCTGCCATCCATCATAGGTTGGGTAGATGCAACAACAACTGTCTCTTGGTCTGAAAATAGCGCTTGGATTGGAGTTGTTGAAGAGGGCTTGCCAGATGACTGTAAAGAATTACCAACTCATTTCACATGTGATGAAAATGACCTGACATTTGTAGCCGGTGGACCCGACCAAAAGGAAGGGTTCTCTTGGAAGGCAACTCCTGGACATTATCGCTTCGCCAGCGGTTCGGATAGCGTTTCTTCAAGTCTGCGTTCGAATAGCGTCACCTATGAATGGCAGGCATCGCTCAATACCACACCAGTATTGGCAATGGCATTGATTGGAGTTGGCTTGTTAGTTTATTCAAAAGTTGTTGATTAAATCCCAG
>JAAZXA010000088.1 GCA_014240385.1 Methanobacteriota archaeon
CTAGTAGCAACCCCACTGCCTTAGGCGACAATCCAATGCAAATTGGAATGGGCTGCCTAGACGGCAACGATGTTGCCGATGCCTATGGCTTCTCTTTGACTGAACAACAAAATGTTGAAATCACCTTTTCACAAGATGGAGTATCGAACTTTATGGTCGCTCTTTACGAAGGGAATGATTTCATAGAAAGTTGGGATAACACTACTGCTTTGATAGAATGGGGGACTCTTGGTACCGAGCGTGAAGGTACAGATTCATCCTACCGAATAGTAATTGGAGCCAATGGTGGAGACGGATACTACAACCTTAGCATCACTACAACTGATGCTGCTGCTCCTGATTATGTAGCGGATGCAGTAAACTGTCCAATCGACCTAATCAGTGGAGAAGAGGGATACTTTGGCTGGGAGTTCTCCAACATCAATGGAGTATCACAAGGTCCAGTTTCATTCAGTATATCTCTTCTTGATGAAAATAGTCAAGTAATCGCAGTTCTTTACACTAGTAGCGCAATTTTGGATTCGAGTAATGCGGAGATGGAAAGCGGAAGTTCATCCTATGGATTCCCAGAAGCGATGGAAAGCGGGTCATATTCCTGCCAACTTGAAGTTGACCAAGAAATGTTAATCGATGAAGATAATGAAAGCAATAATCTCATCATTGGAAATTCATTCAATATTACCAATTATTGGGACCTTTGGGCAAATGATATAGACCAAGATGGATACAATACCACCGATACTGGAGATGGAATCGTTGATGCTTGTCCTGAATCATTTGGGGAATCAACGGGAGACGGATATGGTTGCCCAGATATTGATGCAGATGGTTGGTCAAATGCCAACGACATCATGCCATTAGATGCAAGCCAATGGATTGACAGCGATGGGGATGGATATGGAGATAATCCGAATGGCACCGACGGCGACCAATGCCCCGATGTTGCCGGCGTCTACAATGGCGAAGGTGGACAAGGCTGTCCACTTGCAGGTGCAGTTGACAGCGATGGGGATGGGGTCTTGGATGAAATGGACGATTGCCCAGATACTCCTGCTGCTGATGAAATAGATGCCAAAGGCTGTACAATTGCCGATGAAAATACCAACAATGGTAATGGTGGGACAAACACCACAAACCAAGATGGTAATGAACCAGATGATGTCATAGATGAGCCAGATGATACAGCAGATCCAACAGATGATAGTAGTGGCGAATTAGGCGAAAATGTTCTCGGACTTTCTGATGATGAAACCCTGAAATATGGAATGCTAGGTGGAGCAATTTTGGTAGTTCTACTTCTCTTGATTTTGATATTACGTGGCCGTGGAGATGATGATGAATTAGCAATCAATCAAGCATTCAATGCTGGTTTAATGAGTGGAGACCCATATGGTGGAGCAGCAGCAGCAGCACGCACTCCGGAGTCTATGGCATATGAACAGCAATTGATTGCATCTGGATATGATGCAGCGACAGCAAGAGCATATGCTGAGCACTATTTTAACAACCAGTGAATAAATAATCGGATGAAAAACCCTTGATTTGGGGATTGCTTGAAGGGGTGACACTTCATGGATGAGCATATGCAGAGCGCAAATAGTGAGATATCTCTCCAACTAGGAGTTGATTTCGCTGCTAATCTGCTCAACCCATTAGCCTCCAAAAAATCTGGCGATGACCCAATCTTTTTTTGGTTCAGTAGATTTATTTCTGCTCGTGATGCTGGACGTGATGCTGTAAACGGAACGCTTGGCTCTTTACTCGATAATTCAGGAAACCTAATGTTGAATAGAACCGTCATTGATTCCCTGAGAAAACAAAAAGGGCACGACATGGCCGGTTATGCGCCATTAAGAGGGATTCCTGAATTTAGAGAATTAGCGATTGATTTAGCATTGGGTGAACACCGCAAAGATATCTCGGCATCCGCTCTTTCAATAGCAACTCCAGGTGGCTGTGGTGCCCTGTATGCTGCAGCAAATAACTTTGCAGACCCAGGAACTAAAGTTCTGTTGAGGGACCTTCATTGGGGGCCCTACCAGACAATCTTGGCTGAAAATCAATTGACTAGCACAAGTTATCCCCTTTGGGGTTCTGGTCTAGAACTTCAAAAAGCACTTGAAGAATTATCTCAAAGTCAAAAGAGGATTCTCTCATGGCTAAACGACCCTGCGCACAATCCAACTGGATTGACGTTGACTTCACAAGAAAGAGAACAAACTCTCGATGCTTTCAAAGATTCTGCGAATAAGAACCCAAGCATTGGCCACACACTTCTAATCGACTCTGCCTATCATTTCTATTCAGAGGACCCATACTCTTGGGCTAGGACAATTTCAAAACTCCACGATTGGCCAAGTAACCTTCTAATTCTCTTTGCCATTTCATGTTCAAAGTCTCACACAATCTATGGTATGAGAACTGGTGCACTTGTGTGCCTCCACCCAGATCAAAAGTTCTTGCAAAAATTGGATGAAGTTATCCTCCATACTGGAAGGGGCACTTGGAGCGCAGCACCTCGGCTACCCCAAGTAGCACTTTCCCAAATCCATGCCGACTATGAAGATGAATGGTGTGATGAAAAGGACACGCTGAAATCAATCCTGAAAGCACGAAGAAAAGCATTCAATGAGGAATTAGAGAAGGTATCTCTCAAGGCATTGCCAAATCACGATGGTTATTTTGCCTTTATCCAATGCCAAAACCCAGAAGCAGTGTGTGAATCGTGTGCTGCAGAAGATGTCTACCTTGTCCCCCTAAAAGGTGGAGTTCGGATAGGTATCTGTGCACTACCGCGTGATAAGATGGCCAGAGTTGCCAATGCTCTTGCAAATGCTTTGAGGTGAAAAGTTGCAGCATCTGCGCGCTAATTTACTCCTATCATCCATTATTTGCTTGGTGATTGGTGCTATGTTTATCATTTCAAAAGAAGACCTTGGCTTATCCATTGGAGCGCCGATTTCTTTTTTAGGAATGGTAATTTTTATTTGGGGCATTTCAATCAATGAAGAAAATGCAGCTTGGTCAAAAGAAAGGGTTGCAAATTGGATTCCTGATGCTGAAGAAATGGTAGAGGCTGGAAGAATAATGTACAGAGTTGATACAACGCTTGATGAGCCAATAATCACTACCGTACTATGTGGGTCTTGTGGAAATATTAGCGAGCAAAAAGGTGTGAAACCCAATGCCTTTACTTGTCCGACATGCTCTAAAGAATTATGGCAAGAAGAAGAATAGCAAGAATCCTGCATTCGAAATTAAGTGTGTTTTTGCGAAGTAGTTGAAGAAAAGGTCATGACTCGGTTTCGGCTCGAAGCCAGCATGGGCAGCCACTCACTGAGCAATCCACAGCGCCGCCTATTACGGGCGATGCAGGAATCTGATGCTCAAACTACTTGGTCAGTAGCATCAATTCTAGAGGCATGTGGATGGAGTGATCAAGCACAAGCAGCAGGCGCAGCCCTAGGTTTAGTAGAAGCAGGATTTGCTGATGTAGATGAAAAAAGCACCATTAAATGGACTCTCGGTCCAGAGGGTAAAGCCGCTCTAGAAAACGGATTGTTAGAGGCGCGCCTTTGGACTTGGCTCTCAAATGCCAAAGAAGAGGAATCCTACATGCGAGATTTACAATCTTCAGGTATCGTAGAAAAACATGAAACAGGAATCGGAGTTGGCCTATTGAAAGGCCTTGGAGTAGAAATAGAATCAGGTTGCCTGATAATTCCCACAGATAGTATGGCAGAAGAAATTATCCAAGAACGTTATGACTTCCTTTCCAATATCGTTGAAGGCCCCCTATTGGACTATTTCAAAGGCAGGAAAGGATTACTACAATCCTCTGAATCAACAAGCAGAACGTGGATGATAACAGAAGCAGGCTCGAATGCGGAAAGCCTCGATGAAGTGGACGAGGTCGTTGAATTAACTCCAGAAATGCTACAAGGTGAAGAATGGCGAGAAATGACTTTCAAATCATTTGACCAGACTCTTGAATCAACTACTCCAACCACCGGAAAACCTCACCCAATGCAATCTCTGATCGAGCGGGTTCGTTCGGTGTTTTTAGAAATGGGATTCAGCGAGATAGATGGGAATTACGTTCAAAGTGCCGGTTGGAATATGGATGCATTATTCATCCCTCAAGACCATCCAGCCCGTGAAATGCAGGACACTTTCTATCTCGATGAACCAGCATCATTAGAAATTGATGAAAAGAATCTCAAACAATGGAAAGATATCCACCAACATGGTGGTGAAACTGGCTCAACTGGTTGGGGTGGTAAATTCAGTGATGAGATTGCACGTAAGGGATTACTTCGCACTCACACTACGGTAAATACCATCAAACACCTCGCAGATGCTCCTGATGAGCCATGTCGTGTATTCGCAGTTGGCAGAGTGTTTCGCAAGGAGAGCATAGACCGCACCCACCTTCCTGAATTCCATCAAATCGAAGGAATCATCATGGAACCAGGAGCGAACCTACCTATGTTAGTCACCACTCTGAAGACCTTCTATGCCAAGATGGGTTACCCTGAGGTCAGAGTTAGACCTGCCTATTTCCCCTATACTGAACCAAGCCTTGAGGTTGAAGTAAAGTGGCGGGGAAAGTGGCTAGAATTAGGAGGTGCAGGCATCTTCCGTCCTGAAGTTAGTGAACCACTTGGAGTTAAGTGGCCAGTTTGTGCTTGGGGCATGGGCTTGGAGCGCTTAGCAATGTTAGTTCTCGGCCTTGACGATATTCGTCAACTATACATTTCAGACCTCGAATGGCTTCAGAATCAACCGGTCTTATGACCACATTGTTGAAAGGGTACATCTCGTCCCGTTTACTATGGCTCCCGCAGAAGGTCAACCAGTTCAAACAATTGAAATGATGATGTCTAATACTGAAACCATACCTGGCCATTCAATAGTACAGATGCTAGGGGTAGTCACTGGCTCAACTGTTAGAGCAAAACACATCGGTAAGGATATCCTCGCTGGATTCAAGAATATCGTTGGTGGTGAACTAAAAGGCTACACCGAATTGCTTCAGGAAGCACGTGCTCAAGCCTTGCAACGCTTGGTCATGGAAGCTAGTTCACGCGGTGCAAATGCCATCGTCAACATCAGATTTGCAACCTCAGCAATTGCCGGTGGAGCAGCAGAATTGATGGCTTACGGAACAGCAGTAGTAGTTGGATAAGTGTGAATTATGCCACAAAATGAAGTCAACCTATTTACCTCATTTGGCTTGCCTTTGCTTTTCATATTTGGACCATTATTATTCAGTTGGATTTTTGGAAATATATATCAAAAGAAAAAACAAGAAGAATTAGGGGCAAGGGTGCAAGCCTTTGGAACTGATAATTTAAGCACTCTTAAAACACCTCCAGGACAAGTTTCAGCATCAGGGTTGCTATCTGCCAATATCATTATGTCTGTTAGTTGGTGGCAAAAGTTACTCGGTGGAATAAAGACTGTTTTTGGTGGCCAAGTTGAAACTTGGGATGGGATTTTGGCTTGGGCAAGAAGAGAAGCAATGCAAAGACTCCGTGAACAAGCAAGGGCAAGAGGGTATGACAATGTGATAAATGTCAGATTAGAAACTTCTGAGATTCAATCTAGCAAAGGCCGAAACACAGCCATAGAGATTCTGGCTTACGGTACCGGAATAAAAATCTGATAAGTTGGATTTTCAACTTAGCCCATGAATGGATATTTCCATTCAGTGGGCGCTGAATCAGTACGCTTAATGGTGCGTGGGCTTAACCAGCGTAACAGATTCAGTGGACTACCAGCCTTGTCATTTGTACCACTAGCACGAGCACCGCCAAACGGTTGCTGCCCCACAACTGAGCCTGTTGGTTTATCATTGATGTAAAAGTTCCCTGCTGTGAAACGCAACTTCTTACTTGCTAATGCGATGTTCTCTTCGCTGCTGCTAAAAATGGAGCCAGTCAAGGCATAATCAGAGGCTGAATCGCACATTTCCAAAGCCTCTTCAAACTCATCATCAGGATAAATATAGACAGTTAGAACAGGGCCAAAAATTTCCTCTACAAGGCATTCTGCCTTGGCATCAGTAGTGCGGATAATTGTCGGCTCAACAAAGAACCCAACGCTATCATCACAACCACCCCCAATCAAAATATCACAACTATCACGAGCCTTTGCTCTGTCTATATATCCCTTGATATTATCAAAAGAACGCTGATCTATTACCGCGGTCATAAAATTGCTAATATTTGCGGCAGAGCCCATTGTTATTTGAGCGACTTCAGCCAACAACTCATCCTCAATATCTGCCCAAACAGATTCAGGAATGTAGGCTCTACTACAAGCAGAACATTTCTGTCCTTGATACTCGAATGAAGCCAATACAAGGGCGATAATTAAACGGCGGCGGTCGCAATCATGGTGCGCAACCACGAAATCCTTGCCACCTGTTTCACCAACGATAATTGGATAAGTTCCCAGATGAGGGATTGCTTCTGCAACTTGACTCCAAAGGCCTTGGAAGGTCTTGGTTGAGCCGGTAAAATGAACACCCCCAAAGGATTTGTGATTAAGTGCAATTTCAGAAATCATCGGACCTGAAGATGGAACAAATTGAATGACACCTGCTGGAAGTCCGGCTTCCATTAGAATCTGCATTACATAGTAGTTAGAAAGAACTGAATTGCGACTTGGTTTCCACAATGAGGTGCAACCAACAACTCCAGGTGCTGTTGGCAAATTACCTCCAATAGCAGTGAAATTGAAGGGGGCAATGGCAAGAATAAATCCCTCAACAGGACGCATTTCCATTGAGTTGTTAATTCCTGGCGGGCTAATTGGTGGTTGTAGTTGGTCATGGAACTGGCGGGCAAAGTAGGAATTAAAGCGCCAGAAGTCTATCAATTCACAAGAAGCATCTATCTCTGCTTGGAAGGCGGTCTTACTCTGGTTCAACATGGTAGCGGCATTCAACTTCATTCTCTGAGGACCAGCTAAAATATCTGCAGCCCTATCAAGAATATCAGCCCGTGCCTCCATTCCTAATTCAATCCAATCTTCTTGGGCTGCTGCAGCACCATCACATGCTCGTTGCAATTCCTCAGGTCCAGCAAGATGGACTTTAGCGATAATATGTTGATGGTCATGTGGAACAATCTGGTCCATGGTATTTCCAGTAAAAACTTCCTCTCCATTGATAATGCATGGAACTTCTACTATCAATTGTGATTGGCGTTCATATTCGGCAATTATTGCACTGCGCTCATCAGAGCCAGGAGCATATTGTAGGACTGGTTCGTTATATGGCTCAATCATCATCAAAGGTTGCGAGATGAAATACAGTGAATATCATTTCGCTTGAGATATCTTACTCAATCATCATCAGAGACATTGAGGTTTTCTTCGACTTTACTCAACTCATCTGACAGAATAAGGCGTTTCTCTTCTTCAAGTTCCTCATTTTCCAATAAAATACGAATTTCCTCGGCACGCTTTCTTGCAGCAGCCCGTGCTTCCATCTCTTTGGCCTGAACTTCGGCCTCCTTGGCGTGAGCCTCATCTTGACGCTTGATTTTCTCTTCCTGTGCCTTCTGCTCTTCCAACTTCTTGATTCGAACCTCTGCATCACTCTCACTGCTTGGTTCATATTTCAACTGCACGTGTGGGAAGGGTATCTCGATATCTTCTTGCTCAAAGCGGCTTAAAATTTCACACTGTATCTGGTCTTTTGCCACCCATTCATCACTATAATCTTCAACCCAACAATTTATCCTGAACGTCAATGAAGAATGCATCATACTAATCAATAGGATTGTCGGGCTAGGGTCATTTACAACCAACTCATTTGCATCAATAATTTCCCTCAGTACAGTCTTTACATGGGATGGAGATTCATCATATCCAACTCCTACATCAAGGCGAAGATTGACTCTACGTGGAGAATCTTTTGGCCCACCTTTAGCGAAGTTGGTTACTACGGTAGTTGCCATCATCTTATTTGGAACAATTACCAATTGGTCCCGACTAGTACGAATCTTCGTTGAAAGAAAACCAACATCAATAACCGTTCCAACAATCATGTTGACCTCAATCTTATCTCCAACATCATATGGTTTGTCAATCATCAATTGTGCTGAAATTATGAAGTTTGATGCAGACTCTTGCATTGCCATTCCAATTACTAGTGAAAATATTGTCAAAGAAGCGAGGGCAGCGGTGATATCAACATTCAAGTGTGCTAAAATTAACAGTATTGCCGAACCCCAAATGAATCCCTTGGCAAGTCCTACAATGATTGTACTGCCACCAGAAAGTCCGAGGTCGGCTTTTTCATCCATTATTTCAAGGGCCCCAGGAAGATATAGGGATGTTAATTTAGAAAAGAAACGACCTGTTAAGAACATCAAAATCAGGACCACAAGTGTTGCCATCACTGAAGCGATAATTGAATCGCCATCGATTGCCCATACTACAGTCAAATAAAGACCGAGTAAGAAGGTAGCATAATTCAAAAGTGGGGTTGCTAACTTCATGATAGCATCGTCCCAGTCGGCATTAGTTCGGTTTACCACCCACTTGGAAGGCGCCCAAATGAGGATGCGTACCAGCAATGCACCGAGGACTGAAAATCCAATCCCAACGAGGATTTTTTGCCATGCTGAAAGAGCATCGAGAGTGCTTCCCATATCGGATACTACGTCCCACATAATTACAGGCGCGTACTATGTTATCATCAATGCTTTGCCAGCATTGGCTTACGCAACAAACAAAGAGGGGTTGATTGTCGCAGTGGATTGTAGGGCGCTTAGCTCAGTTGGAAGAGTGCTTCGTTTGCAACGAAGATGCCGGGGGTTCAAATCCCCCAGCGTCCACCATTTGTTTCTTTTCGATAGATGTCGTGGTTTCCACTTTGGTCGTGGACAGCCCTTTTGTTGGTTGCTTCAGTCCACTCCCCCCAGCGTCCACCACCCTCGTCATAGAGTCTGAACCCCTCAAGACATTATGAGGTGTACAATGGGTGTTTAGTCAGCCAGTAGCCTCTAAAGTGACCCACTGAACACCCCTCAAACTTTATTTTGAAGTTAGATAGGGTTTCGGATAACCCCTTAGAACAGTTGATTGCTAGGTAATAAGATAAAGCAGCATATAACCCCACTATTATGGGAGGATGGGATTTCAAGGAAACAGAGTGGGCTAAACGAAGCCGTTCCTTGGGTGAAGGAATCTCGGAAGCATCAGCTGCCTGCTTTTTTATAATGGTACAAGGAAATATTCTTGTATTAACCATAGGACATTTAGGTGTCGCTTTACTAACTGGATTTATTGCAGGTATCTTGGCATTTGTAGTCACTGTAATGGCACGAATAAATAATCCTCTAACTATAGCTCTTGTATTAGGAATTAGTACGACAATAATAGATTATTTGATTCATCCCGGATCATTAGGAGGAATTGCAACTGAGGCAATTGCTACTGGTTTAATTGCAGGATTATTGTCTTACATAGTAACAATTTGGTTAGGATTCAGAAACAAGGGTGATGCAAAACAAAAGGCCCCCTCTAGTCCAATTTGAACACCAGGTATCCTTTCAACTGGGGGTGTAGATGCACAAGCGTCCATACCCTGGTGCAAGCACATCACTCTTCTTCTCCCGCCATGCCAGAGATTGATTCGTTGCCACGACTCTTGAAATGACTCCAAATAGCAAACGGAGTACTCCAGAAGATACCTCCAATAGCACCTATCAAGACAATCATCGCCAATGTTTCCAAGTTACTGTTCGGGGCTCCGGCAGAGGCTCCTAAGACAGGTAGGAAAGTGAGATATGCGACTTCGGAGGGGAGAAATTGATATGGTACTTGCCTGAAATTTTTTGTGTTAACTCGAACATGACAACATGGAACAACCAACTTGATGACGGGCCCACTCAGGGCGTTTCTGAAACCATTCTTCTTCATGTTCGGGCTGTTCATCGTAAGGATTTTGAAGCAAAATGTAAAGTTGTTCAGCGACTGAAAAGTCACCTGCTTCTGCAGCATTAATCGCTAGTTGTGCCATCCAATTTCTCAGCACATATTTCGGATTCGTTTTACGCATCGTGGAACGATTCGGTGAACCTTCGGTACGCGACCACCAACGTTGTAGCCAAGCATTCCATTCATCGGTTGGAATAGTTGAAGAATCATAAAAAGCATCGCTAAGAGAATCGATATGAGGGGATTCAATGGAGCACAACAACCGAAAGAAAATGGTCATATCTGTCTCAACTTCTTGTAGTAGCGCGTTCAAATCTTGGATTAGAGGCGCATCCGATGCGGTGAATACGTCCAACCCTAACTTAGTGACCCACATGCTGTTGTTATGTTCTTCGAATGCCTCGGTATAGGCATCAAGCACTTGATGCAGGTGCTCCGGTTCATCCATCAATGGAACCATCGCTTCAAGAAACCGCGCCACATTCCACGCACCAATTTGCGGTTGTTGACCGTATCGATAACGGCGAGTCGATGCATCAGTTGTGTTTGGAGTCCACCCTGGATTGTAATCTTCTAACCATCCATACGGGCCATAGTCGATGGTCAAACCATGTATGGACATGTTGTCGGTGTTCATCACACCGTGAACAAAACCAACTCGCATCCAATGCGTAATCATCGAGGCGGTTTGTTCTGCGATGTGGGTAAGCCATGCCACACGAGCTGCGTCATCATGGACTGAATGGGTGGGGAAATGGTGTTCTATGGTGTGGTCAATCAAGGCTCGTAACGTAGACACATCACCAGTTGCAGTATGTATCTGAAAACTCCCAAAGCGCAGAAAACTAGGGGCTACACGGCAAACAACCGCTCCTTGTTCTGGTGCTGGATTACCATCGTATAGCATATCACGAAGTACCGATTCTCCGGTTGTCACCAACGACAATGCACGGGTAGTAGGTACGCCCAAATGGTGCATTGCTTCACTGCAGAGGAATTCTCGA
>JAAZXA010000090.1 GCA_014240385.1 Methanobacteriota archaeon
ATCCTTTTAATTGCGATAATATGGTTCTTTTCAACGTACAACAGATTGGTCAGATTAAAGGAAAATGTCAACAAATCTTGGGCAGATATCGATGTCCTACTAAAGCAGAGATACGATATGATGCCAAACCTAATCAATACTGTCAAAGGATATGCTAGCCACGAAAAAGACCTGTTCATGGAATTCGCCAAGGCTCGCCAAACTGCATCCGATGCACTTTCTCAAGGTGATGTTAGTGGAGTAGCAGCAGCAGAAGGATTGTTGGGTGGAATGATGCCCAAGATTTACGCTCTTTCTGAGGCTTACCCAGACTTGAAAGCCGACACCCAATTCCTTAACCTGCAGAAAGAGATCACAGCAATGGAGAACCAAATTGCAGACCGCCGTGAGTTCTACAATGCATCAGCCACAAATTGGAATGCAGCCATCCAGATGATTCCAACTAACATCGTTGCTGGTTTCATGAATGCAGAGCGTAAGACCTTGTTCGAGGTCACCATTGCTGTTGAGCGTGAAGTCGTCAAAGTAGAATTCTGAACAGAACTTCAGAATGTGAAAATAATTCCCGCAGTAGCAACCCATGCTCCAAGCATGCTACCTAGGTTAGTTAGTGCAACTACCAGTAAAACCCGCCCTGCTCTATTTGACCAGAACAACTTCATTTCATCTAACTTTAGAAAATCCTTCAGGTCCTTCGCTGAAGGCTCCCTGACTACCATTTGCACATAGCCAGCAAACCAGCCTGCTGCTAATGCCGGATTTAGAGATGTAATCGGACTAGCAATAGCCGCAGTCAGAATCGCCAATGGATGCCCGCGCGCTAGGGCACAGCAGATGGCTGCTAGCACAGCATTGAAAATAGTCCAAGTTGTTAGCATCTGATACAATCCCTGTCTTTCACCTGTGTATAGGAAATATCCTACAAGTCCGAATACCATCAATGGGATTCCCCACATTAGAACCTTCCAAAGTGGATTTGCTTTGGGAACGAACTCTAAATCATCCAAGTTAGAATCCAATGGCTGTTGATTTAGGATGGCTGAAACTCCGGACAAGTGCCCTGCCCCAAGTACCGCCAAGACCTTTCCTTTGGAGCGTTGTTGCTGAATCTTCGTGGCGAGATAACGGTCTCTCTCATCGACTAGAACCTCGCCCGCCGAGGGTGCTACTTTCTTCAGTTCCTCCATCAATTCAGTTAACAAATCAGTATTAGAGAGTAATTCTTCCACTTGGATGTCATCTTCACTCTCATCATCTGGTGCAACGAGGCCTCTGAGAATCCTGAACTTTTCGCGGAAGCCCATTTTTCTCCAAGCTCGGCGCAAAGTAATTTGAATATCTCGGTCAACAAGAGCAACTTCGATTTCATTTGCTTCAGCGGTTTTCATCGCTGCGAGTAATTCTGCACCAGGTTGAACACCTTCGTCAAGTCCTAACTTACGTTGCTCCGCTGCCAACATTGACTGGAAGAGGATTAGTGGTGCCTTACCCTCTTTGATGACCTTTCGCAGTCCTTCTTGGTCAAGTCTTCGATCATGCTTGAGGGCCTCTGCTCTGCTGGAGCATAATTCGATGGCCACAACATCAGGTTGCCATTCTGCTATTTGTTCCTCGACGACCTTTACCGATTCTTTGGAAACATGAGCGGTGCCAATTAGGCGTAATTCATCATCGATGTTTTCGATTGGAATCACATTCTTTCCTCCAATGCCGCTAATACCTTGCCGAGGTCTAGATGTTCTTTGATATCGTGTACTCGTAAAATGTCGACACCTAGTTTTTGTGCTTGGGCTGCAGTGGAGAGGGTTGCAGCCAAACGTTCTGATGAGTTATCTCGACCACAAATTTCTTTGAACATTGATTTTCTAGAAGTTCCCCACATTATTCTGAAATCGTCTCCTCGGTCGATGTTTCTTAGTAGAGTCAAATTATGTTCCAAGGTTTTGCCAAAACCAATACCAGGGTCCAAGACGATAAGATTAGGGTCGTGCCCTGCACTAACCAACTTTCTTGCATTTCCGATTATTTGGTGGTAAACTTCCCTGAACACATCCTCGTATTGAGGGTCATCTTGCATTTCTTTTGGTTCACCTTTCATGTGCATGATGCATACTGCACAGGCAGATGAGAGCACTAAATCAAACATCTTTGGGTCTCTTAATCCCGATACATCATTTATCATGTCAGCACCTGCTTGCAAAGCGGCCTCCGCCACTTCATGATGGCGAGTATCGATTGAAATAAAGCAATCTGATTTGGCCCTTAATTCCTTGATAATTGTAATTGTTCTGTTGATTTCTTGTTCAATAGTAATCGGCTGTGAGCCAGGGCGAGTAGATTCACCGCCGATATCAATCCAGTCGGCGCCTTCCTCAAGCATTTGCAGGGCTTTTTCCAAGCCTCCATTCTGAGACTCTTGGTGAAAAGAATCAGGAGTACAATTGACGATTCCCATCAAACGTGGTCTGCCATTTGAATAGGCACTTAGGGCTATTCGGCAATCACGAGAGTCCTCATAGACAGCCATGTTGATGCCTGCTGTATAGGCATCCTTTATCAGATGCAGTGCGGCAAGGTCCCGCGGTATGGGCGCCATAGAGGATGCTGGAACAGCCCCAGAAGGCCCTGATACGGATGCAGTAGGTGCCCCAGTGCTGCCTTCAACACAGCAACTTGAGATTGCTGAAAACATTCTCAATCGTCTGAACCCAAAAGATCGGCATGATTTGGGTAAAATGATTCACAAGCGTGCACTTTACTGTGGGAGTATCGCAGCGTCTCTTGCCCTGTTTTGGTGGCTTTCAATACAGCGCTTAGGCGATGATCCAATTAACCAAAGTGAATCCCTAGTCAAGGGAATAACTTTCACAACCCTCTCATACCTTGTTCCAGTTGTGGTATTTTTCGCCTCTATTCTGAATGCCGCAAGCCGTGAGCGAGGTCAACCAGGTCCAGCACTAGTGGCTGGAGCGATGTTTTTGGTGATGGGTTTCTTTTCCCTTGAGCCATTGGTATTAGGTCTACTCAATACGGATACAGAAGCAATCCATGCAATTTGGCAGACTGTCAGATTAGTTATTCTTGGAGCCGGTTTCTTTTTCGTCGCTAAATTATTCATTGAGGCTTTTCTCTTGAATTGGGTCATGCGACTTGAAGAAGCATTTTCAGGGATAGAGATAATGGCCCTGGCAAATCAGCCTCAGATTGCTGAGACTGAATCACAAACGGAAGTTCCAGATGCTGAATTGCCCTTCGACAATTGACAAGTAGGGATGGCTTCTCGCCGCCTTTGATGACAGGCGAAGTTGTTGTACTCAGACTTGGCCATAGAAAGGGTCGTGACCCTCGTATCACAACTCATTTAGGTTTGGTTGCAAGAACTTTTGGAGCCACTAAATTCGTTCTAGCGGGTGATGAAGACAAGGAACTATTCGATGGCCTGAAATCCGTTTGCGATAACTTTGGAGGCGCTTTAGAGACCGAGCACGTCAAAAGCCCAATGGCTTGGTTGAAGCGTTTCGTGAGGACAGGGGTGGCAGTTCACTTGACAATGTACGGAATTCCGTTCCGCCAAGCAATTCCTTCGGTCCGGAGAGATAGGCCATTGGTTATCGTAGTAGGGGGGGCAAAAGTTCCACGTGCCGTATATGAAGTCTGCCAATACAATGTGGCAGTGGGTAGTCAGCCCCATTCTGAAGTAGCTGCATTAGCCCTTTTTCTCGATTCTTGGACCCAACCCCCCGAGGTTTTTGAAGGAGCACGTCTAACAATTCACCCACATTCTCGGGGCAAAGATGTATCTCATTCTGATGAGTCCGAGTAAGTCCATTTTGGTGGCTCTCTTGAGGCAACTATCATAGAGCCCACTTTGGGACCATTGCTGATGTCGAGGACCATCTATGCGGGGCAGGGATTCTGTCCGGGGGCTGGTCTTGTTGATTCTGCTGAGATTCCGAGTTTCCCTGATGCAGCAGATTTGATGTTGAAGCCATTTGGAAATCCACCTATAGAGGAAGTACCTGGGCTACTTTTACTAGCAGATGGTGGACGTTTTGAAGGGCTATTATTTGGAGCCCAAGAATGGGCCGAAGGAGAGTTGGTTTTCAGTACTGGAATGTCTGGTTACCAAGAAAGTTTGACCGACCCGAGTTTTGCTGGCCAAGTTCTTACTTTCACCTATCCGCTGATTGGAAATTATGGAATTCATGCACAATGCTCGGAGTCAGCACACATCTGGCCGCGTGGAGTTGTCGTTAGACAGGCGATGTCTTGTCCCGACCACAGGGATTCTTTGGGAAGTGTAGA
Source organism: Methanobacteriota archaeon (assembly GCA_014240385.1). Lineage (GTDB taxonomy): Archaea > Thermoplasmatota > Poseidoniia > Poseidoniales > Poseidoniaceae > UBA226. The sequence goes on from JAAZXA010000090.1 coordinate 4,306, forward strand.
TGATTTCCTTCGTTTGCATGGAGTAACTGGGATTCAAGCGGTTGATACTCGATCCATTACTCGCAGAGTTAGAGAACACGGTACTCTCCTTTGTGTAATGGGAAGGGCCGATGATGAAAGAGCACTGAAGAAGAGGCTAGCGGAGTTGAAGGCTCCGGATTTGGAAGATTTGGTTGATGAAGTTTCAATCGCCCAACCGGTTTTATTGAATCCAGGATTTAGAGGACCTCGTCTTGCGGCACTTGATTGTGGTATCAAATACAATATTTTGAGAGAACTATGTCGGCGCTTTGAGGTTCTCTGGTGCCCTCCTGACATCCCATTCGATGCCTTGGTGAATGAATGGGAAGTTGAGGCGATGTTTGCCTCGAATGGCCCAGGAGACCCAGCCCACCCCGGGAAAGCCACTAATGCCCGCCAAACCTTGGCTGCAGCTGTTGCCTCAGGAATGCCAAGCATGGGAATATGTCTCGGTCATCAATTACTAGGCCTTGCCAGTGGATTATCTACCTACAAAATGCGTTATGGGCACCGAGGTGCGAATCAACCGGTATTGGACTTAACCGAGAACACCGTAGCAATAACTTCTCAGAATCATGGCTTTGCTGTTGAGGACCCAGTGCGCGGGATGTTGGCGGCCCACCCAAGTGGTGCCAATAGTGGACCGCAAGAGAATTTAATCGGAGCAGAGGTGTCTGTTAGCCATATCAACGCAAATGACCGTACAGTCGAAGGATTAGATGTCATAGGGCTTCCCGCTTTCAGTGTCCAATTTCACCCTGAAGCATGCCCAGGTCCTCATGATGCAGCCCCACTCTTTGACCGTTTCAGCGAGATGGTTTCGTCCACTTTACGAGGTGATGCCTAATTCCTCGACGTAATGATATTCACAGCATCATGGTGCTTGGTAGCGGCCCTATTCGTATTGGCCAAGCAGCGGAATTCGATTTCAGCGGAAGTCAAGCATGTACCGCATTGCGTGAAGATGGATATCATGTGATTTTGGTTAACTCTAATCCTGCCACAATTCAAAATGACCCTGAAATGGCCGACCGCGTCTACATTGAACCATTGCTGCCTGACGTGATCCGCTCAATAATGGAGAAAGAACGACCTGATGCACTATTGGCGGGAATGGGTGGGCAAACTGCCCTCAACATTGCTACCGATTTAGCTCATGCTGGAGTATTGGAGGAATTAGGTATTGAGTTGATTGGCTCTGACTTAGAGGCTATAGATGCAGCAGAAGACCGAGATTTATTCAAGAAAGTGTGCGAGTCAATTGACCTGCCTGTGCCCTTTGCAATAGCCTGTAATACCATGGAGGAAGTGCTTAGTGCGGCTACAGAAATCGATACTTGGCCCTTGTTAGTACGCCCAGCCTTTACCTTGGGCGGACTCGGAGGGGGAACTGTTTGGAATACCGGTGAATTGGTTGAAATTGCCAGCCTTGGCTTGCGTAACAGCCGAATCAATCAGGTACTAGTCGAAGAATCAATTCTTGGATGGCAAGAGCATGAATACGAGGTAATGCGTGATTCTGCTGATAATTGCATCGTTATTTGCACTATGGAAAATATAGATCCTATGGGTGTCCACACTGGCGAAAGTACTGTAGTTGCCCCTCAGCAATCTCTTTCGGACGCTGACCACCAACATCTCCGAGATTGTGCTTTACGACTGATTCGTAAGTTGAATATCTGTGGAGGTTGTAATTGCCAATTCGCATGGAACCAAGCAACTGGCGAAGTCCGAGTTATCGAAGTCAATCCAAGAGTCAGCAGGTCAAGCGCATTAGCGAGCAAAGCAACAGGCTATCCAATCGCTCGGATGGCTGCAAAAATCGCCGTAGGGTACACACTTGATGAATTGCCAAACCCAATCACTGGTGAAGGTACAACTGCAGCCTTTGAGCCTACTTTGGATTATTGTGTCGTCAAAATACCCCGTTGGCCATTCGATAAATTCCGCACCGCCGACCGCCGCCTTGGAACCTCGATGAAATCAACAGGTGAAGTGATGGCGATTGGCCGATGTTTTGAAGAAGCATTCCACAAAGCATGGGCTTCTCTAGAATACGGTGAACCTCACCCTCGCCCATTGACTAGAGCCGATGAAAGCGATGGCGAAGGAATGGCAGATAGAGCTCATGAAGCATTGCCTGAGAGTACCTTGGTGGAATGGCTAAGAGTTGCTACCGACCGAAGAATGGGAGCATTATTGGAGGCATTTAGGCGAGGTTGGAGTGTTGAGAGAGTTCATGAGATAACCCACATCACTCGTTGGTTTTTACACCATTTTGAACATATTGCAAAGGTCGAAAAGGAAATCACCGAGTATATTGGCTCAATTGAGAATTTAGAGGCATTTTCATTGCGTAAATGGAAGCGACTTGGTTTTTCGGACGCCCATATCGCTGATGCAAAGGCTGGATTTCCGAAAACTGGCTGGAAGAATTTACCTGCGGCTGCAGGTGAGTCGGCAGTCATGGCTCGCAGACATCAACTCGGAATCCATCCAAGGTTCAGGATGGTCGATTCATGCGCGGCAGAGTTTGCAGCAACAACTCCCTATTATTACTCAACATACGAGGGTTCTGATGAATCAGGAATTGATATCCTGCCAGATATAGAAGAGAGAACAAAGGAGCGGATGGTTGTCATTGGCTCAGGCCCCATTCGAATCGGTCAGGGAATTGAATTTGACTATGGTTGCGTCCATGCTGTGAAAGCAATTCGTGAATCAGGGCGTGATGCAATCATCATCAATAATAACCCTGAGACTGTATCAACAGATTTTGATACTAGTGATAGACTCTACTTTGAGCCTTTAACATTGGAATGCGTTTGCGAGGTCCTGATTAGGGAAAGGGCACATGGAATATTACTGCAATTTGGAGGCCAAACTGCAATAAATCTAGCCCTTCCTCTTGAATCAAGATTACTAGAACTCAAGGAAATGAACTTGAATCTTAGAGTTTTAGGGACATCTACTGATTCGATAGATGAAGCAAGCGACCGTGAAAGATTTGAGTCATTTGCTGAAAGAATTGGCCTTAAAATGCCAAGAGGTGCAACCGGAACAACGGCTGATGATGTTAGGGCTGCAGCAGATAAAATTGGTTTCCCTGTACTGATTCGTCCTTCATATGTACTTGGCGGCCGAGGAATGGAGGTTTTAGCCGACCAGAAACAATTAGAGGCATATCTGAAAGAGGCATACCTTGCTCCTGATAAACCACTCTTGGTCGATGAATATCTTGGCCATGCAATCGAATTAGATGTTGATGCAGCTTGTGATGGCCAAGAAGTATTGATTGGCGCAGTTATGGAACACCTCGAGGAGGCAGGAATACATTCAGGGGATTCAACTTGTTTCATTCCACCCCAGACTATTTCTCCCCAAATGGTTGAAAGAGTGCGCAAACAAACTAGAGAAATAGGACTTGGCTTAGGTATCATTGGCTGTTACAATATCCAATTTGCAGTCCAAGGAGATGACCTATTTGTCCTTGAAGTCAACCCACGTTCTTCTCGCACTGTGCCATTTGTGGCCAAAGCAACCGGTGTTCCAATGGCTAAAATCGCAGCCAGAGCGACTCTTGGTGTGTTGTTGAAAGACCAGACAATTCCCATTCCAAGAACTGATTTGGTCTGCGTCAAGGCCCCAGTGTTTCCTTTCATCAAGCTGACAGGTCTTGATCCAGCCCCTGGCCCTGAGATGAAATCAACTGGTGAAGTAATGGGCTCTGACCCTGACCCTGATGTTGCATATCTGAAAGCAAGGATGGCAACAGAAGTTCCAGTTGCTACGGGAGGAGGTGCCTATGTCACAGTTCGTTCAGCAGACAAAGAGAATGTTGTTCCAATTGTCAGAGAATTACTTGAATTGGGCTTTAAGGTTCACTGTACCCCTGGAACTGCTGATGTCATGAGGCGCCATGGTTTTGGAGTCCAAACTGCCTATAGAATAACCGATAGGCAACAACCTGATGCTTTGAACTTGATGCGTAAAAATGAGATACAATTCATCATAAATATCCCGACAACGAGTGGAGGCGCAGTTCGGGATGGAAATATGATGCGCCGTTTGGCCGTAGAGTTGAACATACCATTCGTTACTACGCTTTCCGGTGCCAAGGCGGAGGTTTCAGCGATTCGTGCCCAGCGTCGCGGCCCATTGATACCTCAACGCCTCAAAGTTTCTTACCTCAAGGACTGAACCACGTTGCCAAACTGATGGCCCAGCCGATATTGAGTAAGGCGTGCCCTGCCATCAAACCGACCACAGAACGAGTTCTCAAGGCGATTAGGTCGCCGATTAAGCCAAGGAATAATGCTAGAGCAATAGCTCCAATCCAACTCATCGAAGGCGCCAGTAATTCCAATTCATAGAGATGCAAAATCAGCCAAAGCGAATTCTGCAACAGAATAGCAGGCCGATCACCCCACTTATCAGCAGCCTGTAATAATACAAATCCACGAGTCCACAAGTCGGTAATCATAGCCATGACACAGATTAGCGGTAAGGTAAGAGTCCAATCAGATAGCACTGTATCAGTACACCGGTTTGCTTGCCAGAAAGTAAACCCACATGATTGAGGTGGCCAAAGCATAAATACGACCAAAGCAATGCTATATAGGGCTAAACCAGTACCTATGATGAAAACCTTTTGACCCTTCGGAAAACTTAATCCCAGACTCTTGAAAATACCTTCTTTGCTATTTCTATTCAACCACCAAATTGCTGGAATGACATATACAATTAGCATTCTCAGAGTTCTGAACAATGCCGACAGTGGTCGAGAATCTAGTCTAGGGTCTATCCAATATTGTTGAACGAGGTATAACAGGCCTGCGGCGGCCGCTGAAAATAGGATAACTGCTATGAAGCCATCATTTCGGCTTTCATTTTCCAATCAAATCGCCTCAACAAGAGTCGTAGGCTTCAATGATATATTTGGTCAATGGAGATGTCCATGCCAATTCAGAAAGTCCTTCCTCGCCTTCTTTGGCGTAAATTTTGACTACGTCTTCAACCCTAACATTGCCATCAGCAGAACGTGCTAAAATGGTTTTACGCTTGACAGTCTTTCCAGTTCCATGTGGGTCATAAATAGTATCAAGCGCATCCTTGAGGAACCAGGAAGATTTGCCTGCGGGATCATCTCCTTCGTATTTCTTGACCACTTTCTTGGCTCCAAACATCCCTCCAGCAGGTTTCTTTGCTGTAGTTTTCTTAGTAGTAGATGGACGTGAGGTAGTTCGACTAACGCCGCCTCTAGAGGCGCCGCCTCGGGAAGCCATACTGCCACGGACATCTTTTTCGATTTCGTCGCGTATTTGATCCCCAATTTCGTCGCGCAATTCCTCCATTAATTCTTCACGCAATTCTTCAATGAGTTTTTCCTTCATCTCTGACTTGACTTTTTCTTCATCGATTTCACCAAGGCGAGATTCAAGCACAGTATTTTCTTTCTTAAGGCTTGTAAGGTTTCCAACATAATGGGCCGCAACTTGAATCAATGCTGTTTCCATTGATGCTTCTAATTGCATCGAGACAACTTCCGAGGAATGGTCTCTCCATTTCCTCCATTGCAACATGGTATTGCTGTGGATATCAGAACCGCATTTGGGGCAAAAACTTCTCTTTGGTGGTTTTAGGACCGGAATATTGCGCATTGCCTCTGGGTCGATACCCTCGCCCTCACCACTTGCAACATCGTGAATATGAGTACTTGCATCCATTCCTCGGCTCATTGCATCACGGAATAATGAGTCGCCTAAGTCTAGGTCTCCGGATTGAATTAAACCCCATGCTTCGGTTGCTTTCATGACAGCCCTAACTGCGGCACTGGATCCCTGATTGCTGCCGAAAGACCACTCGCTCTTGGAACTATCAGCACCTCCAGCGGCCGAAAAAGCCTCTCCAATATCGACTTCATCATCGCCAGCAGCCGCAATTCCTAATGTGATTGGATTTGCCCCTTCTTCAATTTTAGCAATCATATCGAATTTTTCAGCCATCGAGAGGTCATCTCTTTGACGAATTACATCCTTCAATTGGAAAAGGTCATGGCCGGTCGAAGTTATTGGCCCTTGACCTGTGAAGTCATGGCCACAAGCAAGACAGAACTTGGCAACTGCGTCGACTAATGCCTCGCAGGTTGGACAGTGTACCCCAGCCATGAGATGACGGAGCCGTTCTCACGCTATTCAAGGATGACGGTTGTTAGGCCCCCGTACAGGCCGAATAGCGAGGCGGATTGGATTAGCCGAGAAGATTCAATGTAGAGGTTAACGGGGCAATTATTTGTTCATTCCCTAGTGCCGAAAGTAGGGCCGCTAATCGTGGCCCCTTGTCTTTGCCAAGGTAGAGGTTGTATAATGTGTTGAAGGCAACTTTCATTTCGATTTCACAATCCTGGGCTGCATTTCTAATCCACTGATTAATAGCGGATTCCGTGTTTTCTAAAGTTGTTGTCGATTCTGATAACTTTTGTAAGTAGGAGATTTGTTCTTCGCTTAGTGAATTCACCCATTCAGTATTGATTTCTTCTTGGATGGAAACCCTAGATGAATCTGGAAACAACTCTCCTGCTAGCCAATTTTTCATTCTCCATAGCCTGCCTTGAAGCACCACGCTAGGTTGTTTTTCGTCAATACCATGAGTTTGACTAAGGGATTTCCAGACTTCATCATCATCTTGTTTTACTTGCGCAACTAATGAAAGATGACTAAATGAGATTCCTGAACCACTGGCAGCAGAATCTCCTGCAATCACTTGACTATATTTCCAAAAAGCCAATGCATCTTCAATTTGATTTTGTTTCCTTTTCTTCATCGTCTCTTCGGACTGCAATTTATCCAGCAATGAAGGGATTGAATTACCGAGCCTTTCGAATTCATCAGCCATACTGATTAGACCCTCACCGGTATCGAAGTCTATAGCGCGTTTTGGCTTGGTTCTAGCAATTAAGTAGCGCATCATTTCGGGTGGCACAATATCCAATAATTGGCGAGCAGATAATGTGATTCCCTTGGAGGATGACATCGCACCTTGTCCTTTCAGTGAGATCCATTCATAGGCCAAACTCATCGGAGCTTCATAGCCGAGCAAGTTTGTAATTTCCTTACCAGTGTCATAAGAACCACCTGCTGCAGCATGGTCTTTTCCAAAAGGTTCGCAGGTCACGCCGATTTGTTGCCACCTGGCTGGCCAATCTAGTCTCCAAGGCAATTTACCGCCGGCCGTCCTCAGGTCTGTCTTTCCTTCGACCCCATGCAGGTCAACCCAATGCACATATGGCCATTGCCAGTTAGTGACAACTACTCCATCCATGCTACCATCAGAGCCCCTTGGGTTGTATGGGAACCAATTATCAGACAATTCACGGCTACTAACTCTCTCGATTATCTCCCGGACCTGCCCAGCGGCATCGCATAGTTTCCGAGCATTTTCAGCAAACTCGCCATTCTTGTATGATTGGTAATTATCAACAACACGACATTCAACTCCCGTTTCTTCTAGTGCTTCTAAGAATGGAGTCAAGAAGTAGCCAGCATATGTTCCATCTCCATCAGGACGCCCTTTCTCATCAGGTGCAGGAATGTCTCCAAGCGGATGTCCGATATATTGGGAATAGGAATCATCGAGGAAACCGTAGACCTTGCGAAGTGGGTCTGCTGTATCGGCAATATAGACTAATTCAGCATTCATTCCTGCGTCGCTGCATGCTCTTCTGAGGATATCTCCAGTCAGAACCTCTCGCATGTTTCCGACGTGAATATGACCAGAGGGAGTAATACCGGTAGCGATTGTATGGGTATCCCCTCTTTGGGCTAAGCGCGAAGCGGCAAAGTCAGCCCAATGCATTAGTACACCTCCAATTAGACTGCGACAGCCCGGATTATTCCACGTAGTGGCACTTCTTCAATCTCATTGAGCGTAGTTTTGTTGACTAAAACCATGCATAATTTGACTTCAGCACCCATCTCTTTCATCATAGAAATAGTATTTCTCATCGTCGTCCCACTTGATAGTACGTCATCTATTATGACTACTCTCTTGCCATTGACCTGACTATATTTATTTGACAATGAACCCAATCCTGGCCCTCCTTCGACATTGCGATGAATAGATACCTCCACATCAAGGAATTTGGCGATTTCATACGCAAACAGGATTCCGTTTAGGCTGATGCCAACTATAGTATCAACATCATCCTCGATTTCCTCAATGATAACATCAGCGAATATAGATGCCATAGCCTCAGTACGCACTGGCCTTGCTCCTATTGTTCGCCAACCAATGCGAATATCTTCGGGTTGCTCATCATTTGCTGCACCAGTGCTAGCCAACCAAGCAACTGTGTCTTGTGAAAGCGATAACTCATCAGCAATTTGTTGTGAATTCAAACCCTCTTTTTTCAGATTAGCAACCGTATTTCGCAGTTCATCGACGCTTAGTGTCATGGCTATCGACACTATATGCGAAAGCACCCATCCATCAATACATCGGTTGTGGACCTTCCATTGAAGGGAATTTGACGGCAAAGACCTAAACGGGGCGGTTGGTGGGCCGCATCGATGAGTGAGTTTGAGTACGAGGCATTGCTTGACCGCGCCCGTGAAAAAATACCCACGGAAATTTCCGAAAGGGCCCGTTGGACTTTACCTGAACCTCAGATAATGATTGAGGGAGCCAATACCATTTTCCGCAACTTCCAAGAGGTCGTATCTCACATGGATAGAGATGAAGACCACGTATTCCACTACATGTTGAATGAATTGGGAACAAGTGGAAGTCGTGAAGGTCCACGAGCCCGTTTCAAGGGTAGAATTCCACCAAAGCGTCTGAAAAAGCGCGTAGTCAATTATGTCAACACTTTCATCAAATGCAGCCAATGTTCAGCACCGGATACCCATTTCATCAAAAATGAGAGAACCACTTTGTTGAAGTGTCAAGCATGTGGGGCATCGAGGCCGGTGAAACTCTAACGTTCTAGATTCATCTGCATATCTTCAACCGGAATACCATCGCGAAGATGTTGCTCAGTTAGTCGAATAAGTTGTTCCTCACTCCCGTTGAGGCTGTACCAAATGCCCTCTGGATAGACTACACATGAGATGCCGTTTTCACAGAAATCTAAGCAGCCAGATTTCTGTACACGTACATCATCCAAACCTGCTTGCCTTGCCATCTGCTTCAATCGTTGCATGACTTCAAGGCTATTCTTTTCAGAACAACAACCACGTGGGCTACCTTCTGGCCTTTGGTGGCCGCAGATGAAAACATGGCGTGAATAACCAGGAGCGGCCCTACCTTTTGCATCCTTTGCCATTTCATTCACCCAATTCATCAATGGCTTTGCACAGGCGATGATCACGTTCGGTTATGGAATCAACATCATGACTCCATGTGCGAATCAATACTTTCCCCCATGACAATTCAAAATCAGCATGGTGGTTTTGTTGCTCACAAATCATAGCCGCTTTGTTTAAGAATTCTAATGCTTGAATAAAGTCAGAGAAGTTGAATGCTTTTTCCAAATGGTGATCATCAACATTCAGCCAAGTCATTCATTCAACCCCAAAGGTGGCTATCGTCTCTTCCGACCCCTTCTTTCTCTACCTTTTCATTGAGTTTACTTCGGCGCTTCATATCATCTCTCTCGTAAGTCATCAGGTCGGTATCGTCCAAGTAAGCGGGTCTCATATGGGCAACAAGAATAACTTCGATTATAGCATCCCTTGACACGTAGTGCAATCTTCCATCATCACATAATATTTCAATGGTCATTTTCCCACTAGAGATTAACCTTCCTCTCATCCAAGGGTCGCGCCCATCGGGGAGTAGTCTTGCATCAAGTAAAACTTCGATTAAGTCATCTTTTCGAAGTCCATGCCGCCTTTCTAAGAGACTTCCATTAAGCACTGGGCCAAGTGAATTTAACTCAGGAGAGCCAATTTCTTTCCACATATCCTTAGCCCAAACAGGCATACTTTCCATGATATCATCTCCCATCTTCTCGGCCCCTACGCCGATGACATCGGGTGGTGGCGTAAAAGGACTATTATTCGAAAGGTAGGGTAATAGAAGGATAGTATTCTATTTTTGCATCTATTCTTTTGAAGAGGGGGAGGCCCGCGCCTGTGGTTGAGGAGAGCCGATGCGTATCCGTTGGAAGGGCGTGCCAACAGTCTTGTTTGGAGACGAATTACTCGATAAAGGGTTCACTCGTGGACGGGCAGCATCCGATCGAGTCAATGAATCGAACCGTACATTTAGAGTTCGCAAACAGATGAGTAGAATGGTTCAAACTTCAAGTGATACAATTGCCGAATACCTTTTGGAAGTTGTAAGCACTTGGCCATCTCTTGACCGCATGCCTGATTTCGACCAATCGATGATCGAGGCCGCTGTTGGAACTGATATGTACCGCAAGAACCTAGCATCCTTACAATGGGCTGCTAGCCAAATCAGAGTAGTAGCCTCTCAAAATGTCAAGAAAATCACCCGCACTGCAAATGTTGAGTTCATGCATACTTGCCGGCGAGAGGCCTATGGGCGCATCTCAAGTATTGTTGGCCAAGTTGGCAAGGGTTTGGCTTGGTTGAATGAGAGCAGAGAAATTCTCAAGGTATTACCGACAATACATTCTGATGAGCCCTGCGTGGTGATTACTGGCTCACCAAATGTGGGTAAATCAGCCCTCATTCGTGCACTTTCATCAGGAGAACCTGAAGTGAATTCTTATCCTTTTACGACTAAACAATTGCACGTTGGACATTTCACATCACATCGCTTGAAAGTTCAATTGGTAGATACCCCAGGTCTTTTGGATAGGCCGATGATTAAGCGAAACGCCATTGAAATGCAGGCAATTGCAGCATTGGAACACTTAGGAAGTCTTGTATTATTTCTACTCGATAGTAGTGAGAGCGGCGGTGCATCGGTTGAAGAGCAATTGAATTTACTAGAAGAAGTAAAGGAATTATTACCCGGTACAGAATTATTAGTGTGTATCTCCAAAGCCGATCTCTTAGACCCTCTGCCTGAAGGTTGGGGAGATGTAGATGTGCCTAGAACAAAGGACGGCCATCCTGCATTCAGTGCAATAGATGGGCAAGGAGTAGAAGGTTTACGAGAACTGATGATGGAGAAAGTAATGGAAGTTCAGCGTGGTACTCCTTTGACATTGCCAGAGGGATGGTATGTTAGAGACCCAGATGGGGCCGTATAGAAGGATACACTGAGAGCCCTTTGAAACGGGCAGGAAATGTGGCATCCAATGTCGAAGAGTTCTATTGCCTAAACAGATGATTCCTCTGGAATTGAATTTTTCAATACTAAACCTACTATCAATCCGATTAACCCAGCTCCACATACGGCTTGAGATACCAACATATAGAGCAGATTAATCGATTCGTAAGTTCCTATTTTATCAAGTTCGTTTCCAAAATAGAACATAGAGATCATCCCAACAATCATTGCCATGACTGAAATAATGATAATCACTAGTTTCCTGTTTTTCATGATTAACCGAGATGAATACACTGTATCAACAAATCGTTTCGGATAGGTTGCAAGTGGTCATCCGAATCTTGAAAATCATATCTGGGATTTAATCAACAACTTTTGAATAAACTAACAAGCCAACTCCAATCAATGCCATTGCCAATACTGGTGTGGTATTGAGCGATGCCTGCCATTCATAGGTGACGCTATTCGAACGCAGACTTGAAGAAACGCTATCCG
>JAAZXA010000093.1 GCA_014240385.1 Methanobacteriota archaeon
CCAATCGTTTGGATCATTGGTTGGAGCATAAGATGAGCGTTGCAACCACCATGACTGAATTTCATAGCCGCGCTCTTCAGCTTGCTTTTCCTGTTCCTCGTGGGAAATTGCACCTTTTCTAATACCGTGCAAAGTTGCTTCCAAGGAACCTGGGGAAGAAAATGCGAGAATTAAGAAACCTAATCCCGATAATCCGAGTAATGCTATGTCGCCTTTGGCCGCTAAGGCAATTCCTGCAACAGCCATAATGGCACCCAACGCCCAAATAATCCACATCCACCAAATATACGGCACAGAGAAATGGAAAAATCCGCGATCAAGGCTGGTTTGGTCAAGAGAACTTTCACTCATGTTCATGCCACAACGTCATCAGTCATCAGTATTTCTCAATGGCATATAACTAGGTTTATTCTGCCAAATTGCCCATGTGCCGGTTGCAGTCGCAATAACAACTCCCTCTTTACTGACTATTTCTCCTTTCAAATGTGCTACATTTTTACCGCGCTTAACCAACTTTCCAGTAGCGCACAAAGAATCACCCGGTTTAGCAGGTGACAGAAAACTAATACTCAACTGAGTGGTAGCACACCATTCCTCCAATAATAAGGTGCTAACAAGAGCACCACCACAGCACATATCAAGCATCATTGTGTAGAGCCCACCATGAGCAACTCCTCCTTTGTTAGTATGAGTGTCATTAACCTCAACGACAACACTCGCACTTCCTTTACCCCAATCACCTACTCTAATCCCTAGCGCCTTGGCGACTCCTGATAATTCAGGTGGCTGTGATAATTCACTCATCGCAAATCACTCCCAATACTTTGACGAGGATTCTCTTATTTCGTTGGCCATCAAATTCTGCATAATGGATTTGCTCCCATGTTCCGAGATGCAATTGCCCATTTTGAAAAGGCATGCAGACTTGTTGGCCAAGTAATTGCCGGCGAAGGTGGGCATCACCATTGTCCTCACCAGTTTGATGGTGCTGGTATTCAGCACCGGATTTTCCTTCAGGCCCGTGATATGGGGCTAATTTTTCAAGAGTCTGCATGATATCATGGTGCAAGCCATACTCCAAATCATTGACATATACACTTGCGGTTATGTGCATTGGATTGACCAATACAATGCCATCATCAATACCAGAGCGCCCGATAACAGCCTGTACTTCTCGAGTTATGCATCGTATCTCATAACGCTCTGGAGTTTTGATACTCATCTCTTCCACATAGGTTGCAGATATGCCTTTGACTAATTTACCGCTTTGTGCCATGTTGTCGGCCATGTAGGGCTAACGGTTCAATATTGAGGTCTTGCTGGCAGTAGCATGGACCCCTTCGCATTTGCTGATGGTAGCATGATTGGAATCTTGCTCGCGGGCATTGCTCTAGGCTTGATGGAAGGCTTTCTCCCGGGTCCATTAATGATGGTCGTCATCTCTGAAACCATGAAGCATGACTGGAAATCAGGGGCAAAAGTTAGTGCCTCTGTATTGATTACTGATGGGCCGATTATTCTATTGATGGCATTGGCTTGGAATTCTTTGAAAGAATATGAAAATTGGTTATCTGCTGCTGCAGCAATATTGCTGCTTTGGCTATCATGGAAAGCATTCAACACCAAAGCCCCTCTGATTTCCGAGACGCAAGAAGTGGAGCATTCATTGAGAAATGGAATCATGACAAATCTAGTTAACCCAAACCCCTATCGATTTTGGGGGTTAGTCGGTGCACCGTTTTTAGTAGCAGCATGGGGCTTGAATCCATGGGCACCGGCGTTGTTTATCATTGGTTTCTTTTCTGTTTTCATCATCGCCAAAGTATTCATTGCAGTAACAGTTCATAGGTCAAGAGGATTTCTTCAATCTCGTGGATATCTAATAGTGATGAGGAGTTGTGCAATTGGCTTGCTGGTATTTGCTATTGGTTTTGGTTTGAGGCTTACTTGACTGCCTTATCAGCCTCGCCTTCTTGGTAGGAATATCTCTCCTCAGACCAGGGGTCTGCGCTGTTATGGTAGCCATGCTTCTCCCAGAAACCTCGCTTATCATGTTCCAACAATTCAATCCCACACACCCACTTTGGAGATTTCCAGGCATAGAGATGATGACAAACAAAACGCATCGGTCCACCATGCTCATTGGATAATTTCTCATCATCATGATGTGTTGCAAACAAGTTACCATCAACCAAGGCCTCTTCAAGCCGTAGATTAGTTGTATAACCACCATGACAATGAAACATTAGAGACTTGGGTTTTTCTGAAAGTTCTGTTTCAATACTAGGCCAAAGTGCAGAGATTGGCACACCCTTCCAACGATTATCATACCTTGACCATGTAGTAACACAGTGGAAATCTTTCTCTATTTCCATCCCACCTAAGGCAATGAATTCATCCCACGTGAATACGATTTCATCCTCTAAGCCATATCCCCAGACTCTAAATTGCCAATCATCTGTTGAGACGATTTGGGTCTTCCCATGGGTTAGGACAGGAAAGCGTTCGGTCAAGAATTGACCAGCAGGTAGCCGTGGCCGTGTATCTTCCGCCATATTGATTCGACAGGGTGCGCATCATAAGGAGGCATCCCTTCGCCCGATTCATGTCGACCAACATTCTCGTGGTCTACAAGAAGAATCACGAGAAGGTACATGACCAAAGCATCTCAAAGGTGCAACAAGTTCTAGCAGATGCAGATGAGGTTTCATTCAGTATGCGAGCAAGAGAAGCAGTTTCTCGCGCAGACTTCATCGGACGAGACCTAGTTATCGTGGTTGGGGGCGATGGCACCTTAACCTCGATTTGTCATAATGTAGATGCTGAGACTCCTGTCATGGGAGTCAATTCCCATCCGCGCAAGAATGACCCAGAAGGGTCGCTGGGTTTTTTCATGGACTCGACTGTTGATTCCTTTGCTCAAGATCTGCAATGTACATTAGAAGGTAAGGCAATTGTCAATACATTACCAAGATTACAAGCTACAATAACCTCAACGAGTGGAAATATCATCAAGACTGATCCTGCATTAAATGACCTGTTAATCGCTAATACCCACCAATATGCACCTTCCAAATATCGCCTCCAGCGTGGAGGGGTTGATGAAAAACAACAGTCTTCCGGACTGTTATTCTCGACCTGGTTAGGCCAAGGTGCATGGATATCTTATGTTGCGGAACTATCATCATTGAAGGCTGATAAGAGGGATGCGGATAGCCATTACTTCTGTGTATCTAGAGAATTAGCAAATGGACAATGCGCCATGGCATGGACAAATAAGGCTACTATTATCACTAGTGATATGCACCGAGGTTATGCTGTCCCAGATGGTTGGGATGAATATCATTTCAATAGGGGAGCGAGCATCAAGGTTGCGCTTGATGGGCCAACCTTGAGTTTGTTGACATTCAATAGGCATTTGAGTTAACGGTTTTCTTTTTTCCAGCGTTTCATCTCATCCTTGTCAAACATTCCAATGCCTTTGCTGAAAGGTGATGGACCATGTCCAAAGGGTGGGAATTCATCTGTGAACATTTTGCTCATCATCTTCCGAGCCTTCTTTTCAGAGATGAAGAATGATGTTCCTTCTTTGAGGTATTTCTTGAGTAACTTCTTCATCTCATCATCAATATCTTCTGCCATACAAAATGAGATGGAACATCGAGGGTATTTCAATGATTAAATGTGGGTTGTTGAGGTCTGAAATTATTTCAAACTGAAAAATAAAAATAAAAAAGTGGGAGACAGGAGCCATTACTGGCTCCTGCCCCCCGGGTTTTTCATAGGAGGTGATCCATCTGCAGGTTCCCCTACAGATACCTTGTTACGACTTAACCCTCCTCGTCGAAGGCAGGCTCGAATACCCCATAGAGAGGTAGCCTCACCCACCCACAACTAAGATGGTTTGACGGGCGGTGTGTGCAAGGAGCAGGGGCATATTCACCGCGCCTTTTTGAGACGCGATTACTACCTAATCCAGCTTCATGAGGGCGAGTTACAGCCCTCAATCCGAACTACGAACAGGTTTCGGGATAGCTATCATTCCTTTCGGAGCAGCAGCCCATTGTCCTGTCCTTTGTATTGCGCGTGTAGCCCATAGCATTCGGAGCATACTGACCTACCGTTGCCCTCCCCTTCCTCTGACTTCGCGCCAGCGGTCTCCCTATAGTCCCGTGGTCTGCGGACAGACCTTGGCAAATAGGGATGAGGGTCTCGTTCGTTATCTGACTTAACAGAACGCCTTGCGGTACGAACTGACGGCGGCCATGCAATACCTCTCGAACAATCCAGCAAGCTCGTTACACTGGCTTTCATTTGTCCGTCGGCCATGGTGAGTTTTCCGGCGTTGAATCCAATTAAACCGCACAATCCTCAGGTTGCAGTGCTCCCCCGCCAATTCCTTTAAGTTTCAGCCTTGCGACCGTACTCCCCAGGCAGTGAACTTAACATCTTCACTCCGGCACCGGGGGCCCATTGCGGACTCCCGACACCAAGTTCACAGCGTTTACACCTAGGACTACCCGGGTATCTAATCCGGTTCGTGCCCCTAGGCTTCGTCCCTGACCGTCGGATCCGTTCTAGTGTGGCGCCTTCGCAACAGGTGGTCCGCTCAGG
>JAAZXA010000094.1 GCA_014240385.1 Methanobacteriota archaeon
CCGACCACTTGGGTAGTTGACTCCAACTGCTTCATCCATCTTGGCAGCCATGGTGATGATAAAGCCATCAAGGATATTTCTGCAGCCTGCAAAGAAATGGGAGCCGCCTTACATGTTACTCCTGGTGTTCACAAAGAAGTAGAAACCGTACGTATGCAAAAATGGAATGATAAACCTCGATTACTCGATGTCATGGCGGAAATTCTGACAACCACTCCTGTTTCAGATGACCAAATCCGTGGCCTTGCTCAACGCATTGGAGAACAAGCCAGCCCCCAAGATGTTGACCTATCACTAATGGTCTTAGCAAGTCGTTTAGCCGGCCAAGGGGAGGATGTTGTTTTGGTCTCTGATGATTATAAAATGACTACTACAGGTGAGAGAGTTCATCTTCCATTTCAAACCTGTCCACCATCAACCTTTTTTCAGCGTCTATCTGAACTTGGCCCCAAAGCAGTACGCCCGCGCTTGCGAGGCTTATCGCGTAAAGTCAGGGCTGAAGAGATGCGTTATGCTATTTCTCGGGCTGGCCAATACGATATCCAATCCAAATTGACTTGGATGATTGATAGTTTATTGCAGAGTAAGCCTGCCCCAATTGCTGCTAAAACAGAGGCCACTGATGATGCCGCCTTGGTTATCGCTTTACAGCGTCATTTAGCAGGAGAGACAGTGAAGAAATCCCGCTTGAAGGCTCTGGTAAACTTGCCAGATATTTGTGCTCCAGTATCAGTACTTTTACAGACTAATCGAGATGAATTATCTTCTGCCTTGAATGATGCCCAGATTGAGATGGGAATGGGGCTTGCTCCTGTTAATGATCAGTTGTCATCGATTGCTCATCGCGCAGTTGCTCCGACCTTTAGCAGAATTGAAACTGCACTTGGTTTGATGGCTAAGGAAGATGGGGATCATGCACGAGCCCGCGAGCACTTAATCCGAGGATTACATCATGCGACCCTCGTCGATGATGATGATGCAGAGATGAATGCGATGTTCCATCTTGGGCTGGTTGAGTTGGTTTCGGATAATTTTCAAAAGTCTGCTGAATTATTTGAGGCCTCAGCAGCAGAAGCCTCGAAAACCAAATCAAAGGAAGTGCAGATGGTTCTTGCTTCAGCCATTGCTCGGCAGTTGAATGGTGATGATGAAGCGGCTGCAAATCATGTTGCGCATTGTCAAACATTGGTTGAAGGCAATGAGTCAGATGCTGCAATTGAACTTGAAAACCTTGGCAACTCTCTGTTAGCAGTTGGGCGTCCAGTGTTGGCCTTGGAAGTATTTGATGAGGCACTTGAATGCGCCACCGAATCTGCTGACGTCGATGTAGCGATGCGTTTGACAGAGAGTATTGCACGATGTGATGCGGCAATAACGGGTGATGATGCAGCTCAACTTAAACGGATGCGAAGCCTATTGGACAAGGTCAACAATATTGGTGGGCAGGCAGCGATAAGTTTCGCCGCTGAAGTTTCTGCAATCGAAGAACGACGTTCTTGGCAAGAAGAACCCTTAGCAGATGTTTGGTCGGATTGGCAAGATTCTTCAGCCTTGATTCCAGATGCCACGATGGAGGTATTACGAGGCGTGAAACAGGATGATTCCCTACTCTTGATTTGCTATAATTCTGAAATTGGCAATATTGGAATCTGGCTCCCCGATTCAGATATCGAAGCCAGTGATGCTTCTCGTCATACTGTTAGTATAGACACGAGAATAAAGGTCGCGCATCCACCTGATTCATTGAAGCGTGAACATCGTATTCGTGGTATTGTAGCCCTTGAAGATGAGGGAGCGATATCTCTGCAAGTGTTTGAGGCGCGGGATTGAAGTCGGATTCACTCCTCGCATGGCTTGATGGCACTACGCTTGCATGATACCCGACGCCGTGAAAAGGTGGTTTTCTCTACCATCGAGCCCGGCAAGGTCAGGATGTATGTTTGTGGAGTAACGGTCTATGATTTCTGTCATTTAGGTCATGCTCGTTGCTACATTGCCTTCGACCTCATCCATCGTTGGTTGGAATATTCGGGTTATGACGTTCTCTACATTCAGAACTTCACTGATATAGATGATAAAATAATCAAGCGTTCAAATGAAAGCGGAATCGACTGGAAGAAGATAGTCGATGATAATATCGAGGCCTATTATGAGGATATGGACATGCTCAATATCTTGCGGGCAGATGAATATCCTCGTTGCACAGAATATGTTGAAGAAATGATTTCAATAACTGAATCCCTAATCGACAAAGAGCATGCTTATGTTGCAAAAGATGGAGTTTACTTTTCGATTGCATCAGCCCCTGAAAAATATGGAATGTTAACAGGTCAAAATATCGATGCAGTATTGGGTGGTGCAGGAGGTAGAGTTTCAGAATCAGGCAAACGGGACCACAAGGATTTCGCCCTATGGAAATCGGCTAAACCCGGCGAGCCAACTTGGCCAAGTCCTTGGGGAGATGGCAGACCCGGTTGGCACATCGAATGTACTGCGATGAGCATGGAGCACCTTGGCAAACAATTCGATATACACGGCGGTGGGCAAGATTTGTTATTCCCTCATCATGAAGCGGAGATATTCCAAGGAGAATGCCATACTGGCTGTAATCCGGTGGTAAATCATTGGTTACACAATGGCTTTGTCAATATGGATGGTGAGAAGATGTCGAAGAGCCTTGGAAACTTCTGGACTATACGAGATATCTGCGAGAAAATAGACCCTCTTGTTCTACGTTTTGCTTTGATTAATGCCCATTACCGCTCCCCTATCGACATGAATGAACAATTACTCCATGACGCAGGCCGGAACCATTCGAGGATAATGACTGTCTACAAACAAGCATTGGAAAACCAATGTGAAAATCCACTTCCACTACCGAAGGGAGATGTGTCTTCAGGTGTTCCACTAATCAAGTCGCTTGGTCTGATGGAAAAAATGGCTGAGGCTCTTGCCAAAGCCATGGATGATGACTTTAATTCAAGAGAAGCAGTTGCCAAAGTATTGGGTGGAGTAAGGGAAATTGGAAAATCATTGGATTCAGATTTAGAAGAAAAAGACAAGTCTTCATTTGCAAACTTCGCTGTAGAATGGATGGAAGAGTATGCCGGCCTAGTGCTCGGAATACTCCCTTCAAGAGATGAAATAATGGCAGAAAAGGTGGACCCAAGGAGAGAAGAAATCCGCTTGGAAGTCGAGGATTTACTCAAGCAGAGGACCGATGCTCGTGCCAATAAGGATTGGCCAGCAGCAGATGCCATTAGAGACAATTTAGTTGCATTGGGAGTTACAGTTGTTGATACTGCTGATGGGCCAGTTTGGGAATTATGAGACCCAAAACTAACAAAAGTTAGCACCCTTCAGGCCTTACCATGAAGAACTGTCGAAAATCCATTTTCTTGATTTTGCTCTTGAGTATTAGCCTAATGCCCATTTCGGTGAATGCCGAAGAATCTGGCCGCTATGCCACTATGGTTTCAGCCTCTCCCTATGAAGTTGGCACAGGTGGAACTGTTGAAATTGAGGCCTTGGTAACTGGACAGCAGTACTTCGACGATGATGAAACTACTCGCTACAATATTTGGGCTGAATCTAGCACTGAGGAGACCTATACAATCGCTCAAAATAAAGATGCAATTGAGGGGATGATAACTTATTCTTGGTTGGTTCCAGAATCTATTCCAACTGGTTATTATTTAATTTGTGTTGAAGAATCCGATAGTGGTGCGATGAGCCAATCTTCAGTAGAGTGTGATTCTATCAGTATTATTCGCTACCATATCGAGATGGAAGTAAATAATGAAATCCTCCTTCCCGGTGAAACAATTAGAGTTTGGACCACAGTCAGTAGCCCAATAAATGGAAGCCCTGAATCTCCAGAAACTGCCGGTTGGAAAATGACATACACAACTCAAGGAGAAGAGTTTTGGGATACTGACGCTCAGGTAAAGAGTGGAATTCTAACCCCGTCCTCAGCCAATGAATTCGCCGTTTTGATGCCGTCTAATCTGCATTCAGATTATGACCTTTACATCACCTTTTATGCAAATGATTCATCTGGTACGCAACTTTCTGCGCATTCAATTAATGTGCCAGTAGGACAATTGGACACATCAATATCTCAGCCATCACCGGGACAAGTAATCCCATTAGGCTCCGATTTCGTCCTACAACTTAGCTGTAAAAGAATTTCAGATTGGTACGAGTGGATGCCCGAGAAAAACTTAGCATTGACAGTAAAATTAGAGCAGGGAAATATCAAATCCCCAGTCTCGATTTCATCTACTCTTTCGGGTCAGCCAAGTAGTATCGTGAGTGATAGTGATGGAATCGTTTCAGTACTCTTAGCAGCCGATAATTCAGTATTGGAAATTGGCTCTGCTGAACTTGTAGTTTATTGGACAGACACATATTCCAGTGAAGAGGTCAATACAAGTACCACGGTTCATATTAGTGCAGATAGTTCTGAATCTCTCACCGGAGTAGGGCTTCAAGTTGTTATCGATGGGCCTCTAACCAGTAGCGAGCCAGGCGAAGAAATTATTTTAACAGTAAATACACTTGATATGGCTGGTAATCCACTAGCAGGGATATGGATACATCATCTCACTTCAAGGTCTACAATTAACAGCGAGGATGATCGAAGTAAATGGACTATGCAACAAAGCGATAACCAAGGTAAATTGACTGTGTTAGTGACTATTCCACTAGACTTGAACCCTGCGTCCGGTTCTATTTCATTATATGCAACAGCAAAGAATGCCACAGGAGTTTCAGATTCAGAATCCCACCAAATCAGATTGATTGTGCCGCAAGTCACTATCAGCCCAAGCACCGTGAACTGGTTGCCGGGAGATGAAGTTGTGATAAGAATTAATGTCGATGATATGTCTAGACAAGTTGCAGCATTTTGGAGTGTTTCAGAGTTGGAGATTGAAGGAACGTTGACGTTTGCAGCAAACTCTCAGGGTAGTTTTTCTTTTCAAGTACCAGATAGAACTTCTTTTTCCCATCTCCAAATTTCGGTAGTTGTTATTGATAGTAATGGAGACACTGATAGTGATTATCATTCTTTGCAAAGATTAGATGGCTTCAGTTTGATGATTTCCCCACCGGATGAAGTTATTGTCGCTGGTGATAAAATCTCCTTTCCTTATGTAATAACAGACATGGATTCAACTGACCCAGTTGAATATCCAGTTCAGTGGACTGTAATGGTTTCAGGAGTTGCAGATTCTGCCATGACAGGCCTTGTTAACAGTAAGAGTGGTTCGATAGAATATATATTACCAAGTGATCTTGAAAGTGGTTCATATTTATTCGCATTTATCTTTGAAGGACAATCAACTCATCTTGTTATCGACGTTCGCTCGAATGATGATGCATCAGGAGTTGGTGGAACATTTAGTGCGGTTGGAGATTCTCTTGATTCAGCATCTGGATGGGTTTCCACTTTAGCATTGATAATGACATTTGTTTGCCTAGGCTTGCTTCTTAAGGGCGGCGGGAAGAAAGAGGAGGAATTGGGTGGATTCAATGAACCACTTCCAGTTGCCGCTCCAATGTCAGCGCCAATGCCAGCGCCAATGCCAGCGCCAATGCCAGCAGCAATGCCAGCAGCAATGCCAGCAGCAATGCCAGCAGCGTATCCACAACAAGCAGCAATGCCAGCGCCAATGCCAGCGCCAATGCCAGAATATGATCCAACTTCCCCAACAGGTTATTCCAACCCACCGCCTCAGCAGCGGTAATTATCATTCTCGATATGGGTCATCTAATAGCCACATTCCGGCTCTCCAAAGCATCAATAAAACTATGATTGAAACTGC
>JAAZXA010000035.1 GCA_014240385.1 Methanobacteriota archaeon
CTTCAATAAGGCGGTTCCACCCCTTTTCCCGGGAAAAAAGAACATCATTTGGTAAAAGGATTAATGCTTTTTTGTATTCCAGTAAAACATCAACTACGGTCTTTGCTTCCCAATTCATAGGTTTACCGAATGAAGATTTTGCTGGAAAACCTTCAAACTCGAGTAACTTAGTAATTTCCCCTTGCATTTCTACGTTTAATTCTAACAATGAATACCCGAAGATTACACTTCTTCCACACAATCCAGTCATTACAATTCCAAGAACGAGTGGGCTACTAGATTCTTGATCACCGATGTAAATGATGGGGAATACCAATTTCGAGTTCGTCCGTCTGCCGTTGGAGAAGGCACCAGGCCTCTTGATTCCTTGATGTTCAGACTCACTAGACAGATGGATAATTTGAGCTTGAACGCATTGTTCAATATTGATTTTAAGATTTAATCCTTCATCTCCGTCTGATTTTAATGATTCTTTAGACATGTTCCTGTTCTCTCCATTTCATTCGACAAATAGCAAATTTCTCACTAATGAGTAGTGATTTTACACATATAAAGTTACCTATCCCAGGAACCTGTAATGTGACATTGGTAAAGATTTCAATTTGATCTCATATCGATATTTACATGATTAAATTCTAGTGAAGTGGATAAACGAATAACATATGTTCCTGAGGGCTTGCAGTGGGTCGTGTGCATCCCTAGCGTATGAAAAGACTCACTCAAAACCCATTCATTGCCTATGAATGCATTCCTATTTGATTATAGAGTGTCTATTCACATCATTATTTGATTACCATGCAGATGTCCCCCTTCGAGTTCATCACAATATTCAGTTCGTTGATTCTCGGTTTGGCTCTCACACATATTTTCCGTGCAGTGTCTGATTTGTACGAGATTCGCGAACGGGTCAAAATGTACTGGCTCAACTCGCTTTGGGTTGTCACCGTAATCATGTGGTCTATTTTCACATGGTGGGGGCTCTGGGAACTTTCCCTTGAAATGCAATCGTGGCATTATGCTCAATACTGGTTCCTTGTGATGAACCTATCATCCATTTATTTCTTCACTACTCTAGTTTTGCCAAAAGCAATTGATAAGGGAATAATCGACTTAGAGGCTCACTATTATTCAGTTCACAAGGCATTCTTCTCTATCGTTGCGTTCTCTCTCTTCAGTACAGTTGCAGTAAATTATTCACTATTCGGAAAACCGATGATTTCTGATATGACAATTATGCCATTCATTGTAGGATGTGCTGCAGTAGCTGCTGCATTTACCGAATCCAGATCATATCACAAGGTCATTGGAGTATTCATGTTCCTGATGTTCATTGCATTCCAACTGCTTGACAACACAGTGATTCAATACACTCCTTGAACAATTTCAAAACAACACAAAGGATATCCTTTACATTTTATAGAGGTATATCCCAATCAAAATCAATGGACTATACAGCAAAACTGGCCAGAAAATCCTCCACCACCAATGCTTCTTGAGTTCTGATTCCAACCCATCGATGGCATCACCCAAGGCATCTGTGAGTTCTAGCATTAGTACCACTGATAGCAACTTCCCAATCAACTTACTCCCCGTCTTTCAGGAGATAACATGAATTCTCGACTACCAATATATTCTGGGCCATTGCCCTCTCTTTCTGATGAAGATGAATAACAGAATCGACAAACGCTCGCTCCAAAAAGGAACTACTTCACTTACCGAGGTTGCCACGAGCCTTGAGCGAAGGACGCAACTTCTCTGCGCCCTTACCCTTGTTGTGCAATCCACGACCACGCTTTCCAGCACTGGTCATTCCACGATATGCACGGCCTTTGTGCGAACCACGGCCCTTGCCGTAATTTGCTGGAGAAATCCAACCCAGGTCTTTGTCTGCAATGATTGCAGGGTGATGTGGGTCTACCATAATGACCTCGAAGAACTTGTGCTTTCCATCCTTTCCAACCCAGTATGAGTTGAGAACTTCCAAATTAGGGAAGTGGCGGTTAACACGCTCTTCTGCGATGCGTTGAGTATTCTTAGCCATGGTTATCTTTCGGATACCCATGTTTCTTGGCTTGCGCTTCATGTTGATTTTTCCCTTACGAAGTCCACCACGGCGGACCCTTGTACGGATGATGACGATTCCTTGCTTGGCTTTGTAGCCCATGCGACGAGCAGCATCCAATCTTGTTGGCTTATCGACGCGGTGGTTAACCGGTTGGCGGCGCCACTGAGCCATGCGGTCACGGCGGTACTCAAAGGGCAGATTGTCCTTGGGACGAGTCCAAGTTGCACGCACGTGCTGATAGAGACCTTTTGCCATAACGGGTTCACCTACTCCAGTTGGAGCAAGGCGCCGACCGTCCACCCCTATTTAATCGCGACGCGGGCCAATCGCGGCACTGAAGAGGAGTCCACCTCTCGCACACCCATGCAGCGACGGGGAGTTGATGAAGTTCGTGCCGCTCTTGAGAATGAAGTGGTTAGCCTGATATTGGTGCAAAAAGATTGCCCATCTTCCGCAGTTAAAGAATTACTCCAAACGGCCCACTCCAAGGGTATTCCAGTACGCGAAGGGGGCGAGAGTGACCTTTGGAGAATGGCTATCCCCGCCCCTGATGCTCCGCTGATTCTAGCCCTTGTTGGTAGAGCGATTGAAGCTGACCTTGAGCAGGTCTTGGCGAGTAATTCAGTTGTCTGGATGCTTTGCGGAGTTAGGTACGCCGTCAACATCGGATATGTGATCCGAACTGCCGAGATTTCTGGTGCTGCAGGGTTGATTATCTGTGGAGACTTTACTAAAACGGAACAGAAAACCGCGCTTCGTGCGTCAATGCAAACTGATAGATTCATTCCAGTATTCTGGAGTTCAACAACAAAAGCGCTCGAGGCCATTAGCAACAGTGGCAGACGTTTGGTTAGCGTGGAGGATATTGGTACTGTAATGCCATGGGAATCCGATGTCAAAGGAAATCCAGTTATCTGCGTAGGGGGCGAACATGATGGGATTCCCGAACAAGTTATTTCCGCATCTGATCAGGTAATTCGCCTACCGATGTCAGGTTTCGTGCCGTCATACAATCTTCAAACTGCGATGGGTGTTGTTGCAATAGAAGCAATGAAACAAAATAATCTCGGTAAATGAAAGGCAAATGAAAACGCTTGAATTGCTAATTGTGCATGATGCAGCAATCGGGCTCATTCTTCTTCAGCAGCCAAAGCCGCTGCTCTCTCAGCCTCTTCTTCCTTGGATAACTGCTCTTCGATGACTACAAGTTGGGCCTCCATATTCTTGATGCGGTCCTTCATTGCCATCTTAGCAGCAACCTGTATCGGAACAGGAAGTGATGCCGAATTATGCATCTCAACCTTAAGCATATGAATCTCAGCGCGAATTCTTCTAACCAACAAGTCCTTGACCAAATCCCAAGTTTCCTCATCGATAACATCCTTTTCTCTCCAACTTGAAAAACGCTCTAATTGGTCAAGCACATTTGCCTCAAATTCTAATTCAAATTCATCCCCAGTATCGCGAGTAGAATAGAATAATTGCGATAAAGTCGCGGCCAAAGAACCCACCAAACCTATACCTATCATCATCAAACACATGGCGATTATTCGGGCTGGCCAAGTCATCGGAGTCATGTCACCATAACCTACTGTGGTAGTGGTAACAACAGCCCACCAAATGGAGTCCTGGAAGGTAGTTATGATATTTTCACACTCGGCTGGGGGACTACTAGAGAGACAATTTTGATTGTGATACTCGTTCTCAAAGATATAGACGAAAAAGGCTGCTGAAACTATCAAGATGAAAACAATGAGGAAAAGATGTTGCACCTGCTTTTGGATGGTGACCTCCTTGGCTCGTTGAGTGGCTCCTATCAACCGAAGGATGCCTGAGAAAGCGCGTATCAAACGCAGTAGCCTTAGCACCCCTCCTCCCTGCAGCAATGGTATCGCAGTAAGTGCTAATGGCATCAAACCAAGGAATTCCCAACCATGAGTCTTCCACCACCATTCCTTGTCATTACAGCGTGAATGGTCCTCAATAAGGTCTGCAGTAAATAGCCCGATTAATAGTCCGTCAAGGGTAGCCAAAATCCACCACTCAGTGGTTCCAAATTTCAACCCAGTTTCGAGATCATAGATGATAATACCAATATTAAGCATCGTTAATACAAGGATTAAGCCATCATTAGCCCACCATGGTTGTTCCATGGTGTCGTACTTCTCGTGCTCCTCTGCCACAATTACTTGGGAGACCTCATTTGTTTAGAGTATTTTCCTTACAAATGCTGAATAACAAAGGTTCTCAAGATGATTTCAAACACTGACTTCAAATAGGTTGGGTTTGCATTATTGGAAAGTAATGTGGACAAGACAATCAACCCTTCCAATTCCACGCCGTAAGAAATGGGTTGCACCATTGAAATACTCTCGCAGACCCATAGTAAGAAGCATGACCATCAAACAACAAAAATCTGTTGCCGGTCCGGCAAATATTTTTGACATCGGCTTACTCAGACCTCGTGATTTCAAAGGAAAAACAAGTGTATCAGTCTCACCGAGAAATAGAGTAGTTCTTGATGGCTGTGAAGGCCTTGAACACTTGGAAATCTCTGACCAAGGTAGAATTGAAAATATTAGAATTCTTGGACCATTCCCTGAACACTTGTGGATTAACGGCCGCTTTGGTGATTTACACTTAGGCGGCTCAATGGAATTAATTGACTGGGGTGGATTTGACGGAAATTGGAAATCAGGTTGTGTTTGCAGTGAACTAAAACCAACCCCTGAAGTTCCAGATATAATGCTGATAGTATTTCCTAGAGCTGAAAAGAAAATTCTTCGAATAGGGCCTGAACATTGTGGAAAGTCCCTCGCCATTCGAGGACCCTCAACCATCGAGCATATCATAATCGAACCCGATGTTCAAATGGAGCACATCATGGTTCAAGCCCTCCCTTGGCTGAAAACAATAGAACTCAAGGGTAAAGTAACCCAAATGGATGTATCCAACACCCCACGATTAGAACGCATCTCAGGCAATGGGTTATTCCTCTCATGCAAGACCAATGGCTACCATTCCAAGTATCTTAAATTAGGAGGATTTTGGTTAAACTTAGACGTCTCCAGACAAGAATGCGGGGCATCAACCTTCGTACTACCGGAAAAATGTCTGAAAACGGCCAATGATTTGGAAGGACGGCTGATTTGCACGGATGATTACCAAGTAGCATGCAGCTGGGCAACGGCATTAGGAATAGAAATCGAAGAGGCGATAAAAGGGCTATCATTCAAGCAATTAGTCGAAGTCTGGAAGCAAGATGAAATCCTTGGGCAACAAATATTCCTCAATTGGGTCGATGGAGATAGAAGAATAATTGAGCGTCGCTATTACGGTATGCGAATCGCCATGTATCTATTGTTGGACAAACAAAAAACTCTAGCCTGCAGAGTTAGAAACTTTGCTCTTACAAGTAATGCTGAAGGCTTAATGTACCCAATGAAACACATCCCAATGGTCTTTGAAGATCATATGAAAGAAATGGGAGCCTTTGCGCCTTATGATATTCTTGACCTTGAATTTTTAGCAAGAGCAAGTATGGACAAAGAAATGGTTACTGTATCCGGTAATATCGCTGACTGCATTAAAGGGCAACACATGTTATTAGATTGGCTAAACTCTCTACAAAATAATAGACAAAAGGATTTCACCAAGGCGCTATTGGAAACATGCACTGAATTTATTCACAAAATGGAAAAGAACGGGATAGCAAGACCTAGGGGATTCTACCACTTTGACATTTTCTCACACCTTATTTTCACATTACAAAATGTCAAGCGATGTGAAAAACGGGATAACTTGGTAGAACCATTATCTGAATTAGTAATGACCTCTACCTATGAGGCTGAATTTAAGGCGATGTTCATCGTTGTGCTGATGCAGTTGGCTGACAAGGCTTCTTTGCGTAGGTGTTTGAGTAAATTAAGTTCGGAATTAAATCGTTCAACCTTGAAGGTTGTTGTTGCCTTTAGGATGGCTGGAGTAAAGGCCTTTGAGAGGCTGGGGCATCCCTATTTGAGGTATCCATATCATGAGAAATGGAGGATGATGATACAATGAATAACCACCTAGAACAACTGAAAACATGCAACGTGAGCGAAGCTCAAACAATACTGAAACACCACTTGAGCGCCATCTGGGAAAACCCAAAACTCTCCGGTAAACTACCACCTATAATGATCTGGGGGCCGCCTGGAATCGGCAAAAGTACCTTGGTTAGAGGAGTCACCGAAGAATTGAATATCGGCTTCGTCGATGTACGCTTAGCCCAGCGCGAACCAGTCGATATTCGCGGCCTACCTGTTCCTCGTGAAGACCGCCAAGGAATCGATTGGATAGTCTCCAGCGAATGGCCAAGAATTGGAGTTGAAGGTACACCAGAACGCGGAATAATTCTCTTCGATGAATTGACTGCCGCCGATTCTACTCTACAGGTAGCAGCCTACGAATTTATCCTCGACCGCCGGCTTGGTGAATTATACAAAGTCCCAGATGGTTGGTATATCGTTGCTGCAGGAAACCGCGCAGAAGACAACGCAGTTGCTCGAACAATGTCCAGTGCTTTGGCCAACCGCTTCCTCCACTTGGACCTGAGCGCCGGCAGTGATGACTGGTGTAACTGGGCAATGTCAACAGGCCACCACCCCGATGTTGTTGGTTTCATCCGCTTCCGTCCAGACCTACTGCTAGACATGTCAGCCCACCACGAACGCGGCTGGCCAAGTCCACGCTCTTGGAGTAGAGTTAGTGATGAAGTTAGGTTGGCTGAAAAGAGTGGTTTATCTGACCGCTTCTTGTGTTTGATTATCGATGGTTTAATTGGAATTGGAGCAGGAATGGAGTTCAAAGCATTCAGAGATTCCAAAAGTTTGCTGCCAGATGTCCGCGCCATGTTGAATGGCACCGTTAAGGCTCAATTCCCTGAGAAGTTAGACCAACAATGGGCGATGATAACTTCACTTGCACCGATATTAGTTGAAGAAGAAGAACCTGAGCAATTCTTTGATGGTTTGTTTAACATCCTCAAAGTTTTACAACCAAGTTGGGCACAACTAGCATGGCATGATATCGAAACTGTGTCTGAGAAAAGAAATGATCTCTATGATGCCCTCTGTTCCCACCCCCGCCACAAAGAGTTAGAGGATAAAGTGCTAAGGGCGGCCTTAGTTGGTGTAGAAGCATGAATGCTGCAAGTAAAGAGGTGAAAATTCTCAAGCCAACTGCGGCTGATCAGGAATTGAAAATTGAGGCTCTTGAGGCTTGGGATAGGGCTCGTTTAGAATTAGTTCTGGGGAGCCCATTTCTCGGCTCATTGGCAATGCATCTGCAGTTGATTCCTGTTGTCGATGACAGCTGCCCAACCGCTGCAACAGATGGCAGACGAGTTTTCTTTAATGCCCAATATATGCTTGACCAAAGTGAAGAAGATGGGCTATTCATCTTAGCGCACGAAGTTTTGCACTGTGCACTGATGCATTTTTCCCGTCAACGGGGAAAAATAGAAGAGCATAAGATGTGGAATTACGCAATTGACCATGAAGTCAATGCAGCACTATTTCTCGATGGGATGACTGTGCCAGAAGGGGCTGTTATTTATCGCCAATATCTGGATAAATCGGCCGAGCAAGTCTTTGAATTGATGAATACCAAGCACCTGAAAATGCGAGGTGAACTTCTCGATGACCATGACCTTGATGTTGAATCCTCCTGTGATAAAACTGAAGTGAAAATAGACCCAGACTTC
>JAAZXA010000095.1 GCA_014240385.1 Methanobacteriota archaeon
CGCCCTCTGGCAATCCAGTCAATGTGTACTCTCCGGGTGAAGAGACGGTCTGCCAATCAAACCATACTGGTTCTGGGCCATCTTTACCTTCTTCATTACCTTCTTCATTACCTTCTTCATTACCTTCTTCATTACCTTCTCCATCACTCATCATGTCCATGTAAAGGTCATACCAATCGAACAGCATGACAACGCCACCCATGCAGTTATCGGAATCATAATCGTCGAAGGTGACTAAAAGGTCAAGTGTTGCATTTCCAGTCATCATGTCTGGAGGTCCACCGCCTCCGCAATCCGCACCAAGACAGAAGTGGAATCCATAACTGTCGATTTCCCATCCATCGCCCTCGGCATCAATCTCTTCAAGAATGACTTCTACCTTGTAATCGCCATCACCAAGCATACCGAGTGAAATATTGCTTTCATTCATGTCGAGGTGGTGAGTACTGAGCAATGTGCTATCCTCATCATTGTAGAGATTGAGTGTTGCAGAGAGGTCTGGTCCATCGCCACCCTCGCCCTCAGGGGCTTCTCCTTCATCTGCTCCGTTCTCACAATCCCAAGTGCCGTCATTGACGACATCCATGTTGACTGTGCTTCCGTTGGCATCATTGCAGTCAAACCAACTGTCATGGTCATTGGTAAAGTTTCCATCACCATCGGAATCGACACTTGAATCCATGTCTTGTGGCTCATCGCTGCCATCTTCACAGTCTTCCATGCCATCGTTGACCCAGCTGAAATATATCTCATCGCCGTTGCCGCAGACAAAGGTTGGGCCATCGCCGCCTTGTCCGCCGCCAGTTCCGCTATCGATATAATATCCTACGAATATCTCATCACCAGAGTCGTATGTGTTCTCTAACCATGCATAAATTGTTGGACCATCGTTGCCGCCACCGTCGTTGTAAACGTACAGCGTCATGTTAGTTCCTTCGAAGAGAAGGCTATCATCTGTGAGATCAGTGACTGACACTTCCATAGCGTATTCACCATCTTCGAATGTCGATGACCCATCTTCGTATTCAAACATTCCATATTCATCGGCTGTAAAGTCCATATCAAGGCCATAAAACTCCATTTGGTTTGCATCAAGTATTGAGACCTGAATGTTCAATGATGACTGATTGGCTTCATATCCATAACTTGAAATCCCCAATGTACCATCATAGTAGTTGACATAGACATCAATCATGGAAGGTGGTCCAGTTTGACAAGTTCCAGTTCCAACTTCGAACATGTAATGAGCATCACTGCCTGGAATTACTTTGCCCTCAGAATCTAAGAGCATTCCCTTGATTTCATAGCATGCATCTCCCAATTGTCCAACTAGGATTTCGATTGAAGTTTCTTGGCCAACCATGGACAGGGCTTCAGAGCCACTTCCAACTTGGCTAGATTGATCATCAAGAACTTCCCACTGAAGGGTATAGTCCTCTGCTTCGTTAAGGCCTTCTACATCAGCAAAGAAGGCTATGGAGTCACCAGTATCGAACCAGGATGAACCATTCCACCACATGTGAGGTCCGCTTGGCCCGGTTCCTTGGCACATACCTGCGCCAACATCGAAGGACATTGAGGAGCCATCTACGAATCCTCCTCCATTATCGTAAAGTTCTCCTATCAGGTTGAAACAATCTTCAGTTAAGTTCTCGAATGATAGATCATACTCAAATGTGTCTCCAGATGCAGGAGCAGAAATAGTCTCTGTCCCACTATCAATTTCACTCATATTCATATCTTCTAGTTTCCATTCTACTGTATATCCCGGAATTGAATCTAGGCTACCTCCAGATATATTAGTTTCAACTGTATCTCCGGCATCCCAGTGTGATTGAGTCATGTCAACTTGAAT
Organism: Methanobacteriota archaeon; assembly: GCA_014240385.1. Lineage (GTDB taxonomy): Archaea > Thermoplasmatota > Poseidoniia > Poseidoniales > Poseidoniaceae > UBA226. Next base: position 1,856 of record JAAZXA010000095.1, read on the forward strand.
CCATTCTCCGTTTTGGCCAGCGGCGGATACCAGTGGTATTCCGGCTGAAAATGCCGACATTATCATCATCATACTGAAAACCAGGCTTTTTGCACGCCTGGGCTGTTCTTTCACTCTTGCAATAGGGCTCATCGGGCTGCCGTACAACTATTTGTACTTAAAACAAACACCAACAATAACAGGTTTTTGTAAGCAGACTCATCAATGAAAGCCGATTCGAGAAAATATGCCACGCAAAGCAGTTGCTGTTCTTTCTGCAAGTGGGCTAGTAGGTCAACGTTTCCAACAACGCCTTTGTGAGCACCCTTGGTTTGAATGTGTAGCAGTAGCAGGAAGTCCGATGAGTGAAGGGCGGAAATTGAGCGAAATCCCATGGCGTTTGGATGAGGCTCGCCCAAATTTGCCTGAATTAACTGTTTTGGGTTTGAATTCCTTGGTCGATGAACTCCTTAAATTGGAAGTGGAAATTGTTTTTTCCGCTCTACCTTCTGAAATTGCTTTTGATGTTGAGCCGGTGATTGCGGCTGCTGGCATTTCCGTCCTTTCCAATGCTAGTGCTTATCGTTGTATTACAGGGGTCCCCTTGGTCATCGCAGATCTGAATCCCCATCATTTAACACATTGGAAAAAATCTGCACTTGGGCCAATAGCCTGCTCTACGAATTGTACGGTCATTCCTATCGTCTTACCTTTGAAACCGCTTTGGGACATGGTTGGCTTCAATCAGGTTTCAATACGAACTGAACAAGCATTATCAGGCGGAGGATGGGGATTACTTTCTTCGGGTATTGCAGATGATAATTGTGAAATTCCAGGTGAGGCAGAAAAAATCGAGCAAGAACTTCTTCATCTTCTTGGGCGAGTTAGTATTGAAGGAGTTTCACCTACAACGATTGGAATCGATGTGGATTGTGAAAGGGTCAGTGAACGCGATGGTCACTTAGTACATGTGGAAGTTGAGTTGAATAGAGAGGCAAGTTTGTCAGAAATAAAAGAATGGATGGCAGCATGGAGCGATAGACCACAGCATCTGAAATTACCTTCTGCACCCGATAGCCCTGTCATTATCATCGATGGTTTGCCATCTAGAGAGATATATCTGATGGCAGGTGGAGAGGGATTGAAGTCCGGCATGTCGGTAGTAGTTGGGAACTTGAAAATGGATAAAGCCACATTGTCTTTCTCTGCACTATCTCATAATACCATCAGAGGAGCGGCTGGTGGTTGCATTCTTCTGGCTGAATTAATGCACGCTGAAGGATTGCTAGATTGAGTGCATGCTGTGAAAGGACTCATATGGGATTCGTGATTGGGACGCGTTGGTGAGTTGATGGGAGAGGTATCTGTTCTTTCTGACCAAACACTTCATCAACTCAATGATGAGGCTGGAAAACGCTGGCCTGGAGCATGGGATGAATCAACTCAACGTGTTCAGGTACTAATACTCTGCAAACGTAGAGAGCGAGTAATTCTTGAACAACATGGTGCTACTATTCAGCACCAACAACCCGTCTTTGGATTATTCCATCGCCCACGTCATTCGCTACATTTGTTTGAATCTCAAGGATTCAATCATCGTGATGCATCCTTTCAATTCCTCGATATTGCAACTGCTGAGTTAGGGGCATGGCTCCAACATTTGATTACTAATGATGGCTGGAAGCGAAGTTCTACCACGATATGTCCGCTTCCTTCAGGTGCTAATGTGCCAATGCAAAGGCGCTTTGAGAATCACACAATCCTTACATTCAGGCATCCGGATTTACCGGAATTACAGAGGTTATATCTTGCAATGCCATTGGGAAGTGTTGTTGGTAAGGCCTACATTTCATATCCACCTGGTAGTGAAGCAAAGGAATCGGATCCTGTACCGAAGGTGGAAAGAACTCCCGCCTCAACACATGTGGCTCCAACTATTCCCAAACCATCATCTGAACCCGAGAAAGAAGTTGGATTGGAAGACCTTGCTGCTGAAATGGAAAAGGAAGAAGATTCAGAAGTGAATGAATTATTCGATGGGTTCAGTGCTGACTTGTTAGAGAGTGTTACTCATTCTGCTGCAGGTGAAGTAGAAGTAGAAACAGAAGTAGAAACTCCTCCGGTTCCAGAAATAATAGAACCAGAGGTCGTGATTAAGGAAGTTCCAATTATTGAAGATGCACCTCTGCCAAAGAAAGTAGAAACTCCTGCAGCCCCAACTCCAAGCAATAAAGAAAGGCATTCGATGCCTGTACCTTCTGATGGTGGCGTGGTTGATTCTTTCAGAGCAGTCGTTAGAGAATTATTGGCTGAAGGTATGGAGGCCACAGATATGATGGGAGATCCTAGGTTTGCAGAAGCCAGTGAATTTTGTGAGGCTGCTGGTGTCGATACATGGCCTATGTTTATGGAAATGACCGGTAATTAGGTTTGTTTGGCAGCAAAGGATTCAAGACGGGGCCGCGTCAGCCGCTATTTGAACGAGCATGCCCTATTGCACCAATTGTGGATTACCGCAACAAAATGGCATTGTACAATGCCAGTCATGCGCAAGTCAACTTCCAGGTCAACAATTAATGGCAAGGCTAGAAACCGAGGCAGCTAATATTCGTCGCGCTGCGGCTGTGAACAATGCCTCTGCTCAACGACAAAACAGTTTTGCACAGCCTCAAAATAGCCAGACGGCTCAAGTTCGAGCCCCAGTACAAGCAAATCAAACAGCACAGCCATCGCAAATGTCGACACTTGATAGACTAGAAGAAATGCGCAGGCAAGCAGATTCTCTCGCACAGAAGAAGTACTTGGATCAACAGGGTAGACCACTTAGTTGGTGATTCACATTCGCCTGCGCCAATTGGCCATCAGGCTCTCCAAGTTAATTCCTCATCCACATTGTGATGTTCTTCTTGAGCAATATGCTACTGAAGGAAATTTGGCGGCTGAATGGCTATCAAAAATGGATGGACTTGAAGGTTGTAGGGTTGCAGACCTTGGGGCTGGGAATGGTATTCTCGGGATTGGGGCAAATCTTCTCGGGGCCGAAAAGGTTTGGTTGATTGAATGCGATGAGGAAGTTGCTGAAACTGCAAAAAAAAACAGTGAAGAGTTTTCGCAAGTTGAAGTCCTCTTACACCAAATAACTGGCACATTACCTTCGGAAATAAAACCTCAAACTATCATCATGAATCCTCCTTGGGGCACACAAAAAAAAGCCGCTGATAAACCGTTCCTCCTTGCTGCAATGCACTCATCTGCTAACCTCATTCATTTGATGCACAGTGCCAAAAGCACCCATATTGCAACAATGGCAAAAGAAGAAGGATGGAATGCCGAAGTTCAGATGGAAGCGGAGTTCAGATTGCCTGCAAAGTACTTCCATCACACCTCAAGAAGTAGTACAACAGCCGTAAAATGCTGGAGATTATGGCGCCTCTGAAGGGGTTGGGTTGAAATGCGGACAGCCGACCGCCCCGCCATATGTCCAGCCCAATGGGTGGGAAGCGGAGTCGATTCTAATGAGTAGTACAAGTATCATAACCCCCGGTGAAAACATCGCATCGGCAGCAGACTGGAAAGCCGGAGAAGGCACCATGATTCAAGGAGAACAAGTCATATCAACAATGACTGGAATTGTAAACTTCAATCAAGATGAAAAAACTATTTCAATTGCTTCAGATTGCAAAGGTGTTCCTGAAGTCAACGTTGGAGATACCGTAATTGCTGAAATTGCAAAGATTCGAGAGTCCATGTTGGAAGCAAGAATCTTGCACGTCGAAGGCGATGATGGAAGGGAACCAATGCCACAGCACCTTTACGGCCAAATCCACGTAACCAAAATGGTAGACCGTTATCTCCACGATGCAAGTGATGGTGTACGCCGAAGAGATATCATCAGAGCAACTGTCACAGATAACAAGCCAGTTATTCGCCTCGACATGAGAAGTGGCGATGATTGTGGAGTTCTACAAGCGATTTGCCCTCAGTGTGGAAACCAATTAATTACCGCAGAACATGAGGATTGGAATGTGGCTTGCAGTTATTGCAATTATCTCTCATTTAGAGCATTATCTAAATCATTTGGACTTGGCTATAACTCTTCATCAGATGATACTCCAGATTACAATAAATCAGGCAAGCGATGGGGCAAGGAAGCAGAGCAGTATTTTGCAATTGGTCCTGCCGCACGCTCAAACCTAATCGCCACTGATTTCCGCAACGACGGCCGAGAGGTTGAACACTTCCGTTTCGAAGGCACAGGTGGCGGTGGCGGTGGACGTGGTGGAGGCCGAAAAGAAAGACCCACTGGAAGAAAGATCTTCGTTGGAGGATTATCCAGAGAAGTTAGCGATGATGACCTACTTGAAGCCTTCAAGAAATTCGGAAAAGTCGTAGACCACGTAGTAATGAAAGACCGAGAAACTGGTAATAACCGCGGCTTCGGGTTCGTCACATTTGCAAAAGATGAGGATGGAGATAAAGCAATTTCTGGCCTCAATAAACAGGACTTCATGGGTCGCAGGCTAACTGTTAATGATGCAGGCGACAAAAAAGGCGACAAAAAGCCACAAAAGAAGGTTGAAGGAACCAGACTCTATGTGGGTGGCTTACCATGGAAAATCAACAACGCGGAACTGACCAAGGTTTTCTCAGAACATGGTAAGGTAAACGATTGCCACATCGTCATGGACGGCGACCGCTCGAAGGGGTTCGGATTCGTCACCGTAGATGATGAAAGTGCAGACAAAGTCATCGAATCACTCGATGGCCAAGAAATCCAAGGTCGCAGATTGAAAGTAGCAAAGGCCAAGGCCCGCAGCGATAGCAAGGGAGGAAGAAGAGACAACCGAAATGGCGGAAAACCTCAACGCACTTCTCGTGAAATGCAAGCCCGTAAGGAAGAAGGCCTGAAGGATTGAGTGAATCATAATGGCAGAGAAAGAACCTGAGTGGTTACTTCTCGACGGCTATGAAGATGAGCCAGCAGCATTTGGAGTCCCTCCTTACATTGGATTCCACATTAGATACATCGCAGGAGTCTTTGAATCTCAAAATATTCCCTACCGATATTTGACTATTGACCAGTGGAGACGGCAAAGATTTTCTCTCCAAAACAGTGCTGGGATCGTTGTTCTTGCTGGCGCAGTTGTACCGGGTAAATACCTGCGTGGAACACCAATCAGCGAAAGAGAAGTCAATGAAGTCCTACGTGCAGCACCACCGGATATTCCAGTATTATGCGGGGGCTGGGCAATCCGATTATGGCGCCAAGCAGGTTGGTTACCTTTGCGCAAAAATCTCTTTCTTGCAGTACAAGATACCGATGCAACTCTGGCTCACTATCTCGATTCAAATGAGTGGAAACATCAACGCAGAAACACAGAGCAATGGTCAAAATGGGCATCTGCTGGAGCCTCATCAAAGGCAATCACTGATCACCCTGACTTGAACGGGCCATTGACTTACGAAGTAGAAGTTTATCAAGGCTGTGTGCGCTACAAACAAGGTTGTAAATTCTGTATTGAACCAAAGAAAGGAGTGCCAATTTGGCGAACTCCTGAAGATATCATCAACGAGGTCAAATTGGCTCATGATTGTGGGGTAAAACACGTCAGATTAGGAGGGATGACTGATGTCTTCACTTACATGGCTGAAGGAGTTGTGGAAATGGAATATCCAATCCCAAACCCCGAACCGATTGCAAACTTATTACATGGCTTAAGAGAAGATGAAAGGTTGGATATTTTGGCAGTTGATAATGGCAATCCATCAATAATTGCAGAAAACATTGAGCCCTCAACTGAAATCACCAAAACTCTCTGTGACACACTTTCAGATGGTAGTGTCCTTTCATTTGGCTTAGAAAGTGCAGACCCTGAAGTTCATACTGAAAATTGGCTTAACTGTTCAGTTGAGCAACTCAAATCTGCAGTTCGTTTAATCAACAAATACGGAAGAGAAAAAGGGGAGAGGGGACTACCAAAACTGCTACCTGGACTCAACTTCATCGCTGGACTAAATGGTGAAACTACTGAATCTTATAATTATAACAAAAAATTACTATCATCACTAATAGATGATGGCCTACAACTTCGTAGAATCAATATTCGGCAAGTTGAAGGTGAGGGTTTTCAGAAAATAGAAGAGAAACCATTCCGCCAATTCAAGGAGTGGGTTCGCGATGAAATCGATGCGCCATTACTGCAGGAAATGTTTCCAACCGGACAAGTATTGAAGAGAGTATATTGGGAGAGTCATAACAATCGGATTAGACTTCCTTCAAACCTTTCAGAAGAACATCGCAGCTCGTCAATTCATGGCAAAGCAGGCGTTTCATTTGGCCGTCAAATCGGCGCCTACCCTATTCTAATTGGCGCTTCTTATCTGATTCCATTGGAAAGTGAATCAGATATTGTGGTGACATCACATGGAAAGAGAAGTATTACTGGGGTCGAAATAGGCTTAGATATCAATTCGGTTAGTCAGGCACAATTACAAGCAATTCCTGGCATTGGTGAGAAAACGGCATGGAGAATTGTTAGCAGCCGCGCTAAAAGAATGCGGAAAAACCGTGATGTGCCTGCGTTTGAGTCTTTGGAAGATGCCTTTGAAGGCGAAGTTCCAGAATTAGTTTTTACAATCTTCAATTCTTAGCCATACCCCCTAGATGTTTTCAACTACCACCTCATGCTGCTCACCAATGGAAGCCCTGCTATCGGCCGCTAAGTCTCTCTCTGCAGATTGCCGCGCAATTGCTGATAAAACACTAGTGAGTTCAGATAAAGTTGGGCTTTTTTACAATCCCTTGGAATATGCTTGGGCTCCACATCGTGAGTACATTCAGCGCTTCGGCGGTCTTGGTGCTAAGACCTTGTTAGTTGGAATGAACCCCGGTCATGGCATGGGAAATACAGGTGTTCCATTCGGTTGTCCTGAACAAGTTCGTGAGACTCTTGGGATACGCGACTTAGAAGTTCATCAACCTCCTGTCCTCCACCCAAAGCGGCCTATTTACGGACTTGATTGCCCAAAGCCAGAAGTTTCTGGTCGGCGAATTTGGTCATTTCTAAGTGAATTGTATGGCAGTCCTGAAAAAATCCATCAAAATGTGTACATTGTCAATCACTGTCCATTGTGGATTTTTACCCCTACTGGAGGAAACTTAACTCCTGACAAGTTGAATAATGTCGAAGGTGGCAAATTATTACAACGCTGTGATCAACATTTGCTTGAAGTGGCAAAAATTCTTGATGTGAATAGAATTATTGCTGTTGGAAATTATTCTCACAAGAGAATATCTTCCTTAGATCATGGCGTAATTCTGATGAAAATCCCCCATCCGAGCCCAGCAAGTCCTTTGGCAAACCGAAATGGCGGAGCGGATTGGAGAGCCATTGTTAGAGGGGTATTGTTTCAAGACTGACCGGCCGGCCTTTCTTAAGTAGAACCGCACTTCGCAAGTCATGGGGAATGCAGAGATGCAATGGGCTTGGCCAAAGGCAGATGCACATCGAGATTGGAGTCAACCGGTTGGTGACGACCCTCATACCTTGCATGAAATGCTGATGCAAAGCGTAGAACGCTTTGGCGAACAGCCCTGTTTTGGTTGGATACAGGAGAAAGGAATGGAAAGAGTTAATCTCAGTTATTCGGAGTTCTCATCACTAGTTGATTCAGTTGCTAAAGGCTTTGCTTCCAAGGGTCTGATTGGTGAGGAAAGAATCGCTTTAATCACCGACAATTGTATCGAATGGGCTGCCTCAGCCTATGCTGCAAACCGCCTTGGCGCGGCTTATACCGGCATGTACACCCACCAACATGGTAGTGATTGGAAATTCATTATCGACGATTCATCTCCGACAATAATTATCGTTTCAAATACCGGTGTGCTTGATAGATTGATTGCCAACCTATCTGACAAAGCAGAGGATTGGCCTTCAGGAGGAGTTATTCTACTTGGGGAAGAAGAAGCAAACGAATTACCACCAAATGGGGTTGAAGTTGAGAATTGGAGTTCATTTGTCAGTGCTGGTAGGGCCGCTCCCGCTCTTGAAAAACCTCGTTCAGACCACAAGTCTTTGGCTTCTTTAATTTACACCAGTGGAACCACAGGTAATCCTAAAGGAGTCATGCTTTCTAATTGGAATTTGCTCTCAAATGTTATAGCGGTTCAATCTGTTTTCGAAATTTATGTTGGTGATAGAAATGCTGCATTCTTGCCTTGGGCGCACTCTTTTGGTAGTACTTTCGACCTTCATTATATGCTGCGTTCAGGAGTTCACATCAATTTGATTTCCGACCTAAAGCGCATTGCAGATGAATGCCAAGTTATCAAACCACATTGCATGCTTGCTGTTCCTCGTGTTTGGAATAAATTCCACGACCGTGTTAGTGCTCAATTCCAAACCAGTGGAGTGAAGCGTTTCATGTCTGGTCAGGCAAATCTGTATTCTGCAAAACGTATCCGCAAATCGGGAATCGATTGTGATGCAGTTCCTGCCAAGGGATTCAACGACAAATTATTTGATAAATTAGTTTGGAAGAAAGTGCGTGCCCGATTTGGCGGAAACCTCCGCTTCGCTCTCTCAGGTGCTGCTGCTCTTTCCCCCGATATTGCCGGTTTCATTCAAAAAGTTGGATTCGCTATCTACGAGGGATATGGATTAACAGAGACATCACCCCTTGTTAGTGCGAATGGTTGGATGGGCAAAGGAAAATCACGCCTCCATACTGTAGGCCAACCAATCAGTGGAGTGAAAATAGTAATTGACACCAGTGTTTGGGATGACCCTGACAGCCCCAATGATGGAGAAATAATCGTTTATGGTCCAAATGTCATGCAAGGTTATTGGAATAATCCAGAAGCAACAGCCGATGTTATGACTGAGGATGGTGGTTTCAGAACAGGTGATCTCGGTCGTCTCTCTGATGATGGATATCTCGCTATCACAGGACGTGTGAAATCTCAATTTAAACTTTAGAATGGCAAATATGTCTCCCCCGCACCACTTGAGGAGAATCTGAAACTTTCTCCTTTGATTGAACAATGTGTGGTTGATGGAAGAAACCGTAAACACACCTACTTGATAATTCACCCAAATAAGGAAGCGATGGAACCAGCACTCAAAGCATCTGGTTTGATAATAAGTGGAGATTGGAAACAAATATGCGCTGATGCAGCTGTTCGCTCATGGTTATTAGATGAACTATGTGATAATTGTATGGAAAAGCCGACGTGGAAAGGGTTTGAAAAGCCAGATGCAGTTATCCTAGATTCAGAAGAATGGTCTACCGATAACGACCTATTAACTCCAAGTTTAAAGGTAAAGTTACGAAACCTAATGAGTCGCCACGAAGAGGAAATAAACTCCTTGAATTAAGAATTGGAATAAAGAGGGAATGCTGTTTTTCAGCAATTTGATGAGAATGTCGGCCCGTGGTTTATTTACTTCCGAGGATGATGGAGTGTCGGACGGAGATGTAAATGACGGGGGAATCCTTGGCCAAATCACCCCCTAAGAAGACTTTGTTACGATTGTGGATTGAACGGCCTTTGGGTATTGGAGTGATTATTGGAATAGTCGCAGGGAGTCTAAATTCGATTATGCTTGGCGTTCCTATGCTGCCTTCAATACTAGTTGGTTCTATACTTGGCTTGGCAGTTTGTACAATAGGATGTCCTGCCATGAGAACTAAAATGCTGGCAAGGCGAGAACGAAAAAGAATGCCGAGTGTGAATGACTCGAAGAGAGTTCGTGCCACCTCAGCCTTTTCTACATTCGACTAAAGCACCGGAACAGACTTCAAGGGAGCGCCAGCCGACGGGCTGGGAGTAGCATGTCTAGGCAACTAATCAGTGTCGAAGAAATCTCCCGTTCATTTGGTGCAGTAGACGTTTTGTCTGATGTCTCATTCTTAATCAATGAAGGCGACCGTATCGGTATCGTTGGGCATAATGGAGCCGGTAAAACCACTCTACTCAATACAATTAGTGAGCAGAAGCAAGATATGGGTGATATTGAATTTGCCGAAGGTCTTCGTATAGCATACTTGACTCAAGTTCGCGATATTGAAGATGATGCCACAATTGAAGAGGAATTAGCGAGAAAAGGTAGGCAGTTCCTCGAACTGGAAGAAGAAATATCTGCTATCGAGTTAGATATGGGCAAGCCAGAATTTTACGAGGGAAATTGGCAACCTGTACTCGACCGCTATGCGGAATTACAACAAATGTTAGCAAGTAGTGGTGGAGCAAATGTTGCATTACGGGCAAAAGCAATCCTCGAAAAGCTTGGCTTAAGTCACCATCCTATGGGATTGAAAGTGAACAAGTTATCAGGGGGAGAAAGGGCAAAACTGGCTTTGGCGAGACAACTTGTAGGGTTAGATGGCATTGATATGTTATTCCTTGACGAACCAACCAATCACTTGGATATTGAGACCACAGAATGGTTAGAACTGTTCCTGCGAGATTTCCATGGAACCATGATTATGGTTAGCCACGACCGTTATTTCCTAGATCAAGTCTGTACTAGAATTCTTGAAATTGAGAACCAAATGGTATGGCAATATGCAGGGAATTACAGCAAGCATCTCAAGCAAAAAATCGCTAATGAAGCAGCCCTTGGTGATCTGATAAATACTATTGATAAAAAAATCAAACATACTCTTTCAGGCCTTCAACATATGAAGAGAAATAACAAGTTCGATAAATCTATTTCAGCCAAGCATAAGATGATTGAGCGCATGCAAAAAGAGCGGAAAGCCTTGGTTGCAAGAGTTCCAAAGCAGCGCAAGGGCATGCAGTTCAATCTTGAATCCGTGGACAAAGCATCTCTTGACGTACTAGAATTAGAAGCAGTCTACAAGCGCTTCGATGGATTAAAACAACCAATATTAAGCAATGCAGAATTATTCATCAACAAAGGGATGAAAATCGGAATTGTCGGTGGTAATGGAGTTGGAAAAACAACCTTATTGAAAATGATAAATGGCGACGAAGAAATCGATACTGGGAAACTTGAGGTCAGCCCTGGAGTTATAATCGGCTATTTCCACCAAGACCATAGAACCCTTGATTTCGATCTAACTCCTGTTAAACAAATAGAAAAATTACGACCTGATTTAGATTATGGAGAAGTAAGGGCCGCCTTAGGTCGATTCCAATTTGGCAAAGAACAAGTGGCTACAAAACTTCAGAAATTATCTGGCGGGGAAAGAGCAAGGGTTGCCTTACTCCAACTACTTCTTGAGGACAATAATCTATTGTTAATGGATGAACCAACCAACCACTTGGACGTTGATGCAAAAGAAAGTCTTGAAGGAGCACTCAACCAATATGACGGCTCTTTGATGATGGTTAGTCACGACCGCTGGTTCTTAGACCAAACTGTGAATTGGATTCTTGAATTAAAGAACGGCAAACTAAAGATGTACAAAGGGAATTATTCCGATTACATTGCTGCTCGGTAAGCCAAAGCCTTGGCCAAAAAAAGAGGGATATCCGAGGCGACCATTCCCAAGCCCAATTCTGCTTCAGCCATTTTCCCAGCCTCTCTTAACAAATAAGATGCTAAGCGTGTAGCTGGCCACGGCGCCATTCCAACAGCAAGCAGTCCACCAATTGCACCAGCGAGTAAATCTCCAGTGCCACCCATGGCCATTCTTGCTGAACCTTGCGATGATTGACAATATCTTCTATTAATCCCCCAAATGTGGTCCACCGCACCTGTTTCGATAATTACTGCATTTTCCTCATCAGGAGTGAATTGTCGCCAATTAGATTCTTTCATCAATGAGTCTAGTACTTCTGGACAAGTGATGCCCTCCAACCATGATTCCAATTCTTTGGAGTGAGGAGTGATAACAACCTTCAATCCAGCCAACGTATTCCTTTTGGGGAGTGCTTTGATCGCATCAGCATCGATAACGGTTGGTATCCCTCTTAATGTTGCAAGAACCAATAACTCCCTAACTGCATCTAAGGTTTCTTCTGCATCACCAAGCCCAGGTCCGATGACAATCGCTTGAATTCCTCGGCCGCTTTTCATTCTCTGTTCTAGGGTTGGAATACTGTTGAGAGAAAGGATTTCTTCATCGGGTATCTTTTCGGGAATCAATTCAGTTGGCCATGAAATTCTTGCACTTGCGGAAGATGGCATTGCAACATGAACCAAATCAGCACCCATCCTTGCTGCCGCCATTCCCGACAGGATGGGAGCGCCATGATAAGGCCCCCCACCAATAATCAAAACACGGCCTCTATCCCCCTTTTTCGCATCGGCTTTCAAGGCAGGGTACCTCAGTAAATCACCAATTCCAGGATTAATGGTTTCATCTGGCCAAGGTAATGAAGCAACCTTGATTCCACCAACTCCATTTGCAATATTGCCTACTTCATTGAGGAGGCCCATTTTTGGCGCATGAAAAGTCAAAGTTCGGCCAGCATTCATTTGCTTTGTAGAACACAATCCAGTCGGAACATCACAGGCTAGTACCCTTGGAAATTGTACTTCAAATCTAGCCATCAACCAATCCATTACTTCGCCTACAGAATCCCTCGGTAAAGCAGGCGTCCCTGGCCCTAGTGGGCCAACTCCTAAGAGGCAATCAACCAACATTAACACCTTTCGATCACGAGGAATTGGAATAGACCAACTATTTCCCTCCCAGCAATGTATTGATACTCCTGCACTCTTAGCAGTATTACGCATATCTTGCGAAATATCGCCTTTTTGTTGAGTATGGCTGGCAAGAATTCTGACCGTCAATGGTGAGTCGGACCACAATGAAAACAAGGCGCTAGCAGCAACATAGCCATCACCCCCATTATTTCCTGGACCACAGAGAAACCAAACTTCGCCAAGTCCTCCCCTCCCTTCTACGCCACTAATGACTTCACTAGCAAGAGATGCACCTGCTGAAATCATCAATTCTGAAAGTTCCACACCAAGGGCTGCTGCATTCGCATCAAAGACCGCACTTTCGGCCCAATGCATTAGCCAGCCGCTGTCGCCCATCAACCGCCGATAAGTGCCAAGGTTGATTATTCATTCATTCCAAGGTGGTACTATTTCATTAGGAATTATCAAGTCCTTGATGAAGGTAAATGGCCTTTTCTTAGGCTTCCACCTCTGTCGAAGAGTTGTTGAAGCCAGCACCGCTGCCAACTAATATGCAGACAGCCGAAGAAGCCGTAGGTTTCTCGACTTCGACTGGCCCCGTAAGGGTAATCACTGCTGCTTCACTATTCGATGGTCACGATGCTGCAATCAACGTCATGCGCCGCTTAATCCAAAGTGCTGGAGCAGAAGTCATTCATTTGGGACATGACCGTTCAGCCAAGGATGTGGTAGATTGCGCCATTCAGGAAGACGCCCATGCTATCGCCCTAACCTCCTATCAAGGCGGCCACATGGAATACATGACCTACATCCGCCAATTATTGGATGATGCTGGTTGCTCTCATGTCCGCATTTTCGCTGGCGGTGGCTGCACCATAACTCCGCCAGAAATTCGCGACCTACATGCGGCTGGAATCTCTCGAATCTATTCTCCTGAAGATGGCCGCAAAATGGGATTACTTGGCATGATAGACCACTTGATGGGTATTGCCAGTAAAGTTGACCTAATTTCTGAACAGCGACTCTCAACCCTAAACGAGGCAGTAACTTGTCAAGATATGGATAAAGTCAGTCTTCTTCTAACCCTATCAGAATCTGCTGATGATGCCACTTTCAAAGAGTATTTGGAAAAATGTCGCTCATCTTCTGGCGATGTACCTGTGATTGGATTTACCGGCACAGGTGGAGCAGGGAAGTCGAGCCTTCTTGATGAGTTGATGCTTAGGATTCAACGCGACAATCCTGAACTGAAGGTCTGCCTACTATGTGTTGACCCCACTCGAAAGCGCACTGGTGGGGCCTTGCTTGGAGACCGGATTCGAATGAATTCCCTATCGAATAATAATCTCTTCATGCGTTCTTTAGCCAGTCGAGGCTCTGGTTCTGAAATTTCTACTAATCTAGACAAAGCCATTGACGTTGCCAAGGCTGTTGGATTCGATTTGATATTCTGTGAGACCAGCGGCATCGGTCAAGGTAGCGATGCAATAACTTCAGTTGCTGACCACTCCATCTATGTAATGACTGCAGAGTTTGGCGCTCATACTCAACTTGAGAAAATTGAAATGTTGGATGTTGCCAATTGGGTTGTGCTCAACAAGTACGAAAAGCGAGGTAGTGAAGATGCATTGCGGGCAATTCGCAAGCAAGTTCGTCGAAATCGTAACCTCTTCGATGCCACTGATGAAGACTTACCGGTTGTTGCAACAATCGCTAGTCAATTTGCTGACCCTGGAATAGATGTGCTTTGGAAAAAGGTCGCAAATGTAGTTGGCGCCAACTACTCTGAACCACTCGGTCAAATTGGAGTAGGAAAGGGAGTTATTCCTCCAGAGCGTGTCCACTATCTTTCAGAAATCTCTTCAGTTGTTAGGGAATATCACGCTCAAAATGGCAGTGTTGCAGAGAAGTTGCGAACTATGCAGCACCTCGAAACAGCAGGCAAAGAATTGCCTTCAATCAAGAGTGAAGTTGAGGCACACCTTGCTGAATTACGCATAGAGATCGCAGAAGCAAGTCAAGTCGTTTCAGATTTCAGAGACTTAGCCGAGCAATATTCCAGTGGAGAATTCACCTACTATGTTCGTGGAAAACCGTTCACAGTCTCAACGGTTACAGAATCACTCTCTCATCAGATGATTCCTCGTGTCGCACTTCCGAAGTATACCGATGATGGAGACATGTATAATTGGATATCAAGAGAGAATGCACCCGGGCATTTCCCATTCACAGCAGGAGTATTTCCTTTCAAGCGAACAGATGAGTTGAGTGCTCGTATGTTCGCTGGAGAAGGAGAGGGAGAGAAGACAAACCGTCGATTCCATCTTCTTTCTCAAGGCCAAGATTACGTTCGCCTATCAACCGCATTTGACAGTGTAACTCTGTATGGCCGTGACCCTGACCGTCGCCCTGATATTTGGGGTAAGGTCGGTAATTCCGGTGTTTCAATCGCTAGCATAGATGATACTAAGCGCCTCTATTCTGGATTCGATTTGTGTGATGCAAACACCTCTGTTTCAATGACAATCAATGGACCTGCTCCTGTTATTCTTGCATTCTATCTCAATGCAGCAATCGACCAACAAGTCGAGAAACATCTGCAATTAGAGGCAGATGCTAGTGGTTACCGTGGTGATTTACCAGAAGGCCATGATGGATTTGGACTTGCTACAGTTGGCAAGCGTGGTGATGGGATGGTTGATGCCAAGACATATGCCGAAATCAAGGCTAAGACGTTGCAGACGGTTAGAGGAACTGTCCAGGCTGACATCCTCAAGGAAGACCAAGCCCAAAACACCTGTATTTTCTCTACTCCATTCGCACTGAAGATGATGGGGGACGTTCAGCAGTACTACATCGATAACGGTGTCCGTAATCACTACTCAGTATCAATATCTGGATATCACATTGCTGAGGCTGGAGCAAACCCAATCACACAATTGGCACTAACTCTCGCTAACGGTTTCACCTATGTTGAGTATTACCGAAGCAGAGGAATGGATGTTGCAGAATTCGCCCCAAACCTCTCGTTCTTCTTTTCAAACGGTCTAGACCCTGAGTACACCGTTATTGGAAGAGTTGCACGTCGTATCTGGGCTGTGACAATGCGTGACTTGTATGGTGCGGATGCTAAAAGCCAGAAATTGAAGTATCATATCCAGACTAGCGGGAGAAGTCTTCACGCACAAGAAATCGATTTCAATGACATTCGTACCACTCTGCAAGCCCTTCTTGCAATTCAGGATAATGCAAACTCATTGCATACCAATGCGTATGATGAGGCGATTACTACACCAACTGAAGAGTCGGTTCGCAGAGCACTTGCAATTCAGTTGATTGTCAACAAAGAAAGTGGTTGGACCAAGACTGAGAATCCAATGCAGGGTTCATTCATCGTTGAGGAACTGACCGACTTAGTCGAAGAAGCAGTTCTTCAGGAATTCGAAGCACTATCTCGTAGAGGTGGAGTTCTGGGTGCTATGGAGACTATGTACCAGCGTGGTAAGATCCAAGATGAAAGTATGTATTATGAGCATATGAAGCATGATGGCACCTTGCCTATTATTGGAGTCAATACTTTCCTAAATCCAAATGCTACCGGCTTCGACGAAGATTCCGCAGACGAGTTCGACATGGAACTTGCTCGTGCAAATCCTGATGAGAAACTGGCTTGTCTTGAGAGAACTCAAGCGATTCCAAAAGATGAGCAAGCACTCCAGCTCCTGCAACAAGTTGCTAGAGAAGGTGGCAACGTATTCGAGGAGTTAATGGAGACAACAAAGGTTGCCTCACTTGGCCAAATCACAGATGCACTGTTCGCAGTTGGTGGCCAATATAGAAGGAATATGTGAAACAGTTCTACCATTGCTTTGAATAGGGTAGAGGTAAATCCTATCCCATGCCAAAAAACATCGACCACAGCAGCCCCCAAGCGGGAGGAAGAACAGAAACGCCTACTGCAAGCCAGGTTCTATCAAAGGTCTACAAACAAGTGCTTCGTGAACAACGGATTCACAAAGCCATTGCCGTGCATGTAGAAAAAACCACTCGACAAGATGACAATAATTGGCGAATGGTAATCCTCTAGTATTGGCATGAAGAGCAAAAGAAAGTGCTACGCCCCGCTTGGCTGATGCGCTTGATTTTGCCATCACAATCTTGGCTTTGGCATTCCTCGCCTTCTCTACCATAAACTCTGAAAGAAGCAGGGAAGTATCCGAGGTCGCCATCTACTCCGGCAAAGTCCTGTAAAGTTGAGCCTCCAACTGCAATCGATGAAAGTAAGATATTTTTGATTGCCTCAACTAACAATGTGCATTTATCTTTTGAGATATTGCAAGCCTTTCTACGTGGAGATATGCCTACAGTGTTAAGTGCTTCACAAACGTAAATATTGCCTAAGCCTGCAACAATTCTTTGGTCTAATAGTGCTGTTTTTACAGGAGATTTCTTAGTTTGGAATGCATCGTACAATACTTCCCCAGTGAATTCTTCAATCAATGGTTCAGGCCCCAAGTGAGCCAATAATTTGTGTTCATAAAGTTCTGAGGTCTTCAGTAAATCCATGATTCCAAATCTGCGATGGTCGGTATATACCACATCACAACCTGATTCAAGTGAAAACATCACATGGTCATGTTTACCGTTTTCTGAATTATTAATTCCATCTTCATGAATTGTAAATCGACCACTCATTCCCAAATGACATAACCATGTCAAATCATCTTCCAAGTGTATCAGGAGATATTTTGCTCGGCGCGATAAATCCTCAATTATTCTACCTTCCAGTTTTTCCACCATTTCTGAAGGGAAAGGGTATCGCAATCCCAACCGACGTAATTCTACCGATGTAATTCTTTGATTCAATAAATGAGGTGAGAGACCTCGCATTACGGTTTCTACTTCTGGAAGTTCTGGCATCTCTAACCACATCAAATATTGCGGCAATGAAAGAGCATGTGGTTATCTTCATAGCCAGCCAAATCTATTTGCTCTATGATTTCCATTCCCGAACTCAACAGCATGTCTGCAACCTTCTCAAACATTGCTCTTTCACCATCTTCATCCCAACGTTCGCTTGCTGCTTTCAACGAGAATAAACCGCTTCCACCCTTGTTGAGAAACCTCTTACATGCTGAGATAAATATGTCAACTTGACTTGCTTGGGCTACATCTTGGAATAGCCAATCTACTCGTTGTGGTTGTATTGCCCCTACAATTGCATGCTTGCGTGCATCAGCCAATAATGGAACAAGCCCCGGTCTAGAATGGGCAAGGTAGTTCAAATCTCTTAGACATCTTGGAGCAAGGTCAACAGCAACAATCCTTCCTCTTTTATTATTGTCTTCGCCGCATAAGATATCATGGAGGTGACTGATTGTGGTGCCATGGCCAGCACCTAGATAGAGAACTTGTGTCCCAGGTAAGGGCAATAGGTCTGAAACATGATTTTCAGTTCTCACCAAAGCTGCTCCTAGTTTTGAGCGACTTGGATCCCAACGTCTCCATTCTCCTTCGTCAGTTCGCAGAAGAGTTTCGCCATAGACATTCTTTCTGGGAGTTGCATTGAGAGTCCAAATGGCACGTCCTTGCTTTCGGAAACCAGGCACTATTTCGCGACCTGGAACTTTACCTCGGCGTCCTGCCATCTGCTCACCTCAACGACGCCTGCCTTTAGGAGGGCGGGGGTGTTCACTCTTGATCTCCAGCATTCTGGCTTCAACTGCTTCAACTGCGGAATCCTTCCAAATTTCAGCCCCAAATGCATCGCATCGAGCAGCAACGCTGGCTTTTGCAGCAAGCATTCGTGATATTTTTCCACGTATCCACCATGGAGAGCGGGATATCCATGGATGCATGAAAATATGACCATGTTTAGGAGGGGGGCTGCCGGTATGGAGATGACTAAAAAATGCCTTTTCTGCACCTAAAATCTGAACTGTTCCCGCTGGTAGTCTTGCTAATCTCATTCGGCCATGGGCGCTGACACACAGTCGTGCTGCCAATAATGGGCCAAGTAATTTTGATAAAGATGGCAAATGCTTTGAGGCAAGGTCTCTGATTGAATCTTCCATTTGCTCAAGTTTACCTCTATGACCTCTAACTGAATCCGACCACGCAACCAAGGACTTCCACTCAAGTTCACCAGGCCCAGTCTCTGGTAATTCACATTCCAATTGTGTTGCTAGGTCTTCGAGAGAAGGGGATTCAGCAATGCTTCTTGCCAAGCGTGCTCGGTCTCTTTCTACCCTTGCAGTTGGGAGGAACAATGCAGTCCATTCAACCATTCGTGATTCCATTGTTAACCAAGCAGCCCGTAATTCATCACTAGCCCGAAGCAAATGTTCCAACCTTCTGTCAGGGTCGCCGGCTGCTTTTGAAACTCCAGCCTCGGACATCACCAATGCTGCTTCATTGAGAGCCTGAATCATCTCCTCATCTGCTTCTGGGAATTCATGCTCAGGTAATTCAGGGTCGCCGGCTTGGTGTAAACAGGCATCCGGCCATCTATCTGCTAACTTCCGAGCCTCATCAGAAATGCCGCCCAAACCAATTGTTTCCAAACGGTTGATAATTAGAAATTGGGACATCTTACCAGACCATGCCTCGACATCCAAGGTTTGCCCTTCAGCATCGATAACTATCGCACAACGCCAATCATATACTATCCAGACCACGTTAGGCCGAGAAGTGCATGGCATATGAGTTTAGGGAACTATTCATATGCTGGGGCATTCCGCTGTAATCTCCATGTTCTGCCCAGAATGTGGTACACTTGCATTTCCAGACACCTCGGGAAACCTCGATTGCCCTAACTACAAATGTGGTTACAAAGGAAGCGCAGAGAATAAGATTAGAGGCGCTGATGGCAAGGAAATTAATCTTGCAGAAACCATTTCATCCTCCAAAGTTGAAACTCGAGAATACGAAATCATCAATGATGCTGATGCCATAATGGGTGTTCTAACCACAGATTCCTATATCTGTCCAAAATGCAATGGCGTCGAAGTATTCTCCGAACTTCACCAAACCCGTGCTAGTGATGAACCAGAGACTCGTTTCCTTACTTGCAAGGCTTGTAAGCACGGCTGGAGAGAATACTGAAAGGGGTTTTCCTCAATATAATGAAGGGCTTTGCCTTTAGGGAGATTTATGGACCCCCGCTGAAGAGCGAAGTCTACAGGATGGAACGTGACATGCTCAACATCACAGCTAGACAGGACCTGATGAGGAACATCTTCGACACAATAAGTGTCGTAGTAGAAGAAGCAAGATTGGATTTTGCTGAAAATGACATGGAGATTAGGGTAGTGGATCCTTCGCACGTAGCAATGATTCGTATGAAGGTTGACTCAGCAGCATTTGAGTCATGGGAAGTCGACGAAACATCTCTTGGCCTTGAATTGGTAAAGATGCGTGATTTACTCTCTTTAGGTAATGCTGGTGACCTAATAGAAATGAAGCACGATGAAGCAGAAGGCAGAATCAATCTCTCGATGGGAAAAATAGACCGTGTTATCAGACCACTTGACCACTCTACTGTCTCACCACCAAATGTTCCAGACCTTGAACTTCCAGCCAGCGTCACACTTTCTGGTGAAGATTTGTCAAAAGCATTGCGAGCAGCCAGACAAGTCGGCGACCTCGTAAACATTAGCCTAAGTGAAGAGGGGTTGACAATCAACGTAACAGGTGGCGACACAGATAGCGTTAGCGTCATGTACACCAAGGATGAAGTTCAAGAATTGAAGTGTGATGGAGCGGTTCGCTCCCAATATAGTCTGACTTACTTACTGCCAATCTCAAAATTGATGAGCGTTGTCGACAGCGTTACTTTGAGATTCGGCGACAACTTCCCACTAAAAATTGAATATGAGTTCGCAAATGGTGCGGCCGATGTCACATACTTCTTGGCACCTCGTATCGAAGGCGATATCTGAAATCTGAAGATAACTACCACCTTTGCGGGTTTCATTGAAAGGTCATAGGTTGTGCCACGGATATGGAGCAGCCACGAGTATGTGTGCTCATCCCAACCCTGCGTAATGCCCAACAATTAGATGTGGTTTTACAATCCTTGAACAATCAGGACTGGAATGGGGAATTAGAAATTGCTTGTGTTGGCCCAACTGGTGATGATGGAGAAGCAGTTGCTGTCAAACATGGTGCTAGATGGATTGATGACAATGGCAGCCGAAACCGGGCTGATGCCTGTAATGTCGGAATTGAAGCCATTGATTGTGATATTTTATTATTCACAGATGATGATGTAATCCCCCCCGCAAATTGGGCTGGAAAACTGATTCGATGGTTCGATAGAGATGAAGTAGGGGGAATTGGTGGTCCAAATTTTGCACCCGATGAAGATTCCTTTTCCTCAAAATCTGCAGATGTGGCTTTTTGTGCGCGTTGGGTAACCGCTGGAACAAGATACGGCAAAGTCCCAGTAGGAGAATTAGTAGAAATTGACCATAACCCTGGCTGTAATTCCGCTTATAGAAAGCACATTCTCGATGAAGTGAAAGGGTTTGAAGCAGGTTGTATAGGTGCAGAAGATGTGGTTATGGACCGTAAAATTCTAGATGCTGGATATAGACTCTGGTTTGATCCAACTGCAATCATGCCCCACAGGAGGAGAAAACCCATCAAGCCCTATATGCAACAATTACGAAATTACGGTTATGTTCGAACGTTGGCAAATGCCCGTTGGCCGGCATTGAAGGCTTGGTCTCATTCAGCCATCGCCCTATTCCCAATCCTGGCAATTTTCGGTATTGCTACTTTCCTGTGGGGATTATCTCAAGGAGGAATAGATTGGTCTGACCCGCTCAACTCCCCCGAAATGGGTGCCCCTCGAATCGCTGCACATACAACTGCAAGCCTCTTTATCGCCTACATCATAATCTGTTGGTTAGGTGCAATGTTTGGTGCCTCTCCTCATCGAAATCTCGCAACAATTCTAATTTCACCTATTATGATATTCATGGCTCATTGGGCCTATGGAACTGGAGTTCTGAAAGGAATGAAACAGATTCATCTTGGAGAAGGGGCAGCAGCCGGTCTAGGAATTCAAATCGACGATAAGTCAAGAGATTGAAAATCACCTTTTCAAGTTGTAAACTAACAGTGGGTTCTTCAGTGAATGTATGAGCAGAGATGCCCAAAGGAGCGGGCATTAGCATGAGTTTTGGTTTCAAACAGCGTTTTGAAGCAATGAATAAACCTGTTCAAGACTACCCTGAAGAAGAAATATGGGGAATCATTAGAACTTGGTTAGTAATTTCCAGAATCGTTGCTTTCATTGCCATGATTGCGATGGCTGAATTACTAGATGATATGATGATGGCTGGCCTATCAATCAGCCTTTGGTCCTTGATAATTGGTATCCCTATTTTCTTGATTCTTTCACTTAGCATTATTTGGGGAGATCGTTGGATTTCCTCCTTCCTTGAATCACCAGATAATGAACATGGAAGGAAACGTCAACTATCCACACCTGGAATAGATTCTGGAAAGGAGCAAGTAATGCTCCATCCCATCAAAACCCGCCGTTAAGCGTCGTGCTGAGTAGCCTGACCTGTGCTATTCTCAAGGTCTCCAGTTTGCACAGCCCACAGGTCTGCATAGACTCCATCTTTTCTGAGCAAGTCATGATGGGTGCCCCTTTCCACTACAACCCCTTCGACGAGAACTAATATCACATCTGCATCCCTAATAGTGCTAAGTCGGTGGGCAACTGCAACTGTCATTCTGCCATCCTTGAATTGATTTAGATTACGTTGAATTATTTCCTCAGTTCTAGTGTCAACAGCACTCGTTGCTTCATCCAAAATTAATAATGCTGGTTTCCTAAGAATCGCTCTAGCCAAGGAAATCCTTTGCCTTTGTCCACCTGAAAGTTTGACTCCACGGTCGCCAACCATCGTATCATAACCAATTTTGAAAGACTCGATAAATTCGTCTGCACCAGCCAAGCGGGCTGCTTCTTCGATTTCCTCTTTTGAAGCAGACTGGTTTGAATAGGCGATATTCTCACGCACTGTGCCATGGAAAAGGTAAACATCTTGGCTAACATATCCGATTTGTTGTCGCATGCTTGCTAAGGTCAAATCCTGTAAGTCTGTATTATTCATCATAACCTTTCCACTATCAGGTTCATAGTATCTTAGAAGCAACTTGACGATTGTTGATTTACCTGCACCTGTTGGTCCAACAATACCCACAGATTGATTTTCCTCCAATGATAAAGAGATTCCATTCAGAACTTTATTTCCTCCTGGGTAGCCAAAATGAACATCCTCAAAGGTGATGCACTCCGCCTTACCGGCCAAGTCCTTAGCCCCTTCTTTGTCGATGATCGTTGCTTCGAGGTCAATCATTGCGAATACTCTACGGGCACTTGCTTCGCTTTTCTGGATTTGATTGACTAACATTCCAAGTATGAATAATGGCATCGACATTCTTGTGCTCATCAATAGGAAAGTGACATATTGACCTGGAGTGATATCACCATTACCAACTAGCCAACCACCTACTGTTGCCAAGGCTCCAAATGCAAGGCCAGCAATGACATAAATTCCGGGGAGGAACCGGTTTCTCACCACAGTTGCTTTTATTGCTGCATCCATGTAAGAACCAGATTCAACACCTACTCTTTGGGCCTCATAGGATTGAGCATTGTATGCTTGTACGACTCCCATTCCTGAGATATTGTTGGCGAGTACAGAATTGATATCACCAAATGATTGTCTAGTTTCACGATAGCGACGCTGAATACGAGTTGAAAAGAAGTAAACCAATGGCATAATGAAGGCAATTGGAACGAATAATACGATAGTTAACTTCCAAGACATCCACATCAAGATGACAAAAGCAGCGGAGAAAGTGACGAAAATTCTGATTATCGAAGTAGATGCATCTGAGAGGAAATTCTCTAATTGATTTACATCGGCAGAAAGAACCGACATGATGTCACCTGTTTGTCTATCTTCAAAATATCGCATCTCCATTTTTATCAAGGAATCAAATGCTTTCATCCGAATATCATGCTGCAAATATTGAGCCAATGTTTCCCATGAATAATTTGAGATTCCTTGCGAAATTGCTAAGCCGGTAAAAGAGGCAAGAATTAATGCCCCGTACCATGCAAAATCCTTTATTTCACTTATTTCTCCTCTTAGAACTGCATCAGTCAGTAAACCCATGGCAACGAAAGGAAGCAAGTCACAGGCTCTTGCAACAGCATTTGCTCCGACGCCAAGGAAGAACCTTTTTTTGTAGGGTTTTATGAAAGGAATAATTCTCCATAATTGCTTCCCAAGGACCTGCTTGTCTCCCGATTCATCTAGCCCATCATGGCGCTCTCTCGCCTTTTGAGCCTCAGCCATTGCAGCAGTCACAACTCAACTCCGGTGAAGCCCCGTTTTCAATGCTTGTCATCGATAGACTGTTGTTCGCTTTGGACGAACCTTCATGTTGGAGTCGTAGTCTGCAAAAAGCATGTGCAGTCGATACCGCAGCGCCATTGTAGTTCTCAGCATTTTTTTGATTCAATTATTTTCGCCTTTAACTGTACCAGTTTTGGCTCAGAAAAACGTTGCGGAAAACACGCAAGCCGACTTAGTAGGATTAGAAAAAATCGGCATAACTCCAATCTTAGACAAAGAACATGGCTGGAATGGGGATGCAGGGCAAGTTTGGTTAAGGTACCGAAATGCTGAGACAATTTCAATTGAAGAATGGCCAAGTAATTCTGTTAATGGATGGCTGGTGTTGCAACATTCGTATCCCGTTCCGACTACTTGGGTAGATGAACTCTCTAATGCTGGAATTGAATGCGCCTCGTTCCTCCCACCAAACTCATTTCATTGTAAGGTCAATTCAATGAAAGTTGAAGCATTAGAGGATTTGGATGTTGAAGCAATGATGAAACTTGATCCAAGTGACAAATTACAATCAAATGTAGCCCCATTATTACTTGGAGAGATGGAACAAGCATTTGCTAGCAAAGGTATTCTCACTGTCAATATTGCCCTTTCTGGGACTCAATGGCCCGACCTTCCATACAAACAAGATTCTCTAGTCTTATTACACAGCCATGATGGGCGCTTTGCTACCGCCACTGCCAATAGCATTGGAATATCTCTACTGGCAAACTCTGAGGAAATTGAATGGATAGAACCTCGACCTGTTTTCAGTATTCTCAATGATGTCGCTCAGCACTGGATGGCGGTAGACCAAGTAGATAATCAGAACAATATCAGTACTATCAATTCTGCTTACAATAGCGTTGATGGAACTGGAATTATTGTCACTGTCGCTGATACTGGAATTGATAGCGGCGTAAATGATTCAACAATGCACGGTGATTTTAGAGACCACACAACTGGAATTCTCTCTGTTCCTGTTCCAGGAAGTGTACAGTATTGGGCTCAACAATATCAAGGCTCTTGGGACGATGGCGCTTCAGACGAAGATAGTGGACATGGAACTCATGTTTCAGGAAGTGTCTTAGGTGATGGGACTGAATCAAATGGAGATATCAAAGGTACCGCTCCAGAAGCAAACCTTCTATTCCAAGCCACCGAACAATATGTTAATTTCAACAGTAATGCCGGAGTTTCTGATGGCTACGGACTATGGGCAATACCGGACGATATTCGCGACCTTTTTGATTTAGCAGCAGAAAATGGCTCTCTTGTTCATACCAATTCATGGGGCTCTTCAGTTGCTGGTGAATATACAACATCTGCCATGCAAGCAGATGATGCTGCACGGACTTATGCAAATATGTCAATCCTCTTTGCTGCTTCAAACGATGGAGAAGACACAAACTCGAATGGGGAAGTAGACCTCGATTCCTTGGGCTCACCCGGCACTGCAAAAAATGTCCTAACAGTTGGAGCAACTGAAAATGATCGAACCACATTTTGCGAAGGTGATGGAACATGCTGGTACACCGGTACTTGGGGTAATTCCTATGGCAGTCCAATTTCGAGTGATAGAACTGGCGGTAATGCCAATGGAATGGCCGCTTTTTCGAGCCGTGGACCTACCGATGATTCTCGCTTAAAGCCCGATGTCTCTGCCCCCGGCACGTGGATTCTATCAACAAAGTCTCGTTCTACGAGTGATACTGGATGGAGTTCGTATGATAGTGATTATACTTACATGGGAGGGACAAGTATGGCAACCCCATTGACCGCAGGAGCAGTTGCATTACTAATTCAACATCTAAAGCAAAATGTGGGCCATCAGGACCCTTCTTCCGCTCTAATCAAAGCAATAATGGCGGCGGGAGCAGATGATATGACTGGACAATACAATAGTGCAACAAATGGAGCGGGTGAAACTGCGCCAAATATGCACGAAGGTTGGGGGAGGGTGAACATGGGAGTAAATGCAAATGTTTCCTTCCTCGATGGTGAAGCCTTGTCAACCGGGGAACAATTAGGCTTCAGATTCAATGTCACACAAGCAATACCAGACTTGCGCATTATCCTATCTTGGACTGACCCAGCCTCGACCTCGGCTGCCAGCGTAAACCTAGTCAATGACCTTGATTTATCTCTCAAGAGTCCAAGTGGGAGTTGGACCAACTTATCTAATGACCGTGATAATCTAAGAGGATTCGACTTGTCAAACCCTGCTACTGGAACTTGGGAGGTAGTCGTATCTGGGACAAGTGTTCCAACTGGACCACAGGGTTTCTCACTGGTGCTTTCCAGAAATTTCACCATCATCAATGGTAGTACCGATGACGATATGGATGGAGTCGACAACGATGTCGACGATTGCGCAACTACAGCTGGCACCTCCTCACAGGACCGAATGGGTTGTATCGACAGCGACGGAGATGGCTATTCAGATGCTGATTCAACTTGGACAATAAGCGATGGCGCCGATGAATTCCCTCAAGATTCTAGTCAGTGGGTTGATATTGATGGTGATGGCTATGGTGACAACCTCGTTGGAAATGAAGGCGACTCTTGTACCACGATTGCAGGCTGGTCAAACTTGGATAGATTTGGTTGCCTTGATAGCGACGAAGATGGTTGGTCAAACCCTGATTCCTCTTGGACAACATCGAATGGTGCGGATTATTGCGGTATGGTTGTTGGAACCTCAAATAAAGACCGAAATGGATGCCTAGATAGTGATGGCGATGGTTATTCTGACAACGATTCAACTTGGACGACCAATGATGGAGCTGATGCATTCATCAATGACTCTAGTCAATGGTCCGATGTTGATTTGGATGGGTATGGAGATAATGCGAGTGGAACCACTCCTGATTCCTGCATCAATACTCCTGGAAACTCCACCATCGATAGGTTTGGTTGTCTCGATACGGATAACGATGGCTACTCTGATGGCGGCGATGCTTTTCCAAATGACCCAACAAGAAATGCAGATGGTGATTTAGATGGTTTTGATGATGATGAAGATGACTGTCCGAGCATCACAGGAACTTCTAGTAATGACAGCCTCGGATGTTTAGACAGCGATGGAGATGGTTGGAGCGATGCAGGAGATGACCTACCAAATGATTCAACTCAATGGAATGACAGCGATGGGGATGGCTTTGGCGACCGCCAAACAGGAAATCTACCCGATGCTTGCCCCGCAGTAACTGGAACCTCAAATCAAAATTCTACCTTTGGTTGCATTGATTCAGATGATGATGGCTGGGCAGATTTCCAAGATAAATTCCCTTCGGAATCCAGTCAATGGGCAGATGCCGATGGTGATGGTTATGGAGATGAGCCTAGCGGTGTTAATCCCGATTCCTGCCCTCAAGAATCCGGCACATCAACAGAAGATGGAATCCTCGGATGTAGTGATAGAGATGGAGATGGATGGGCTGACAGCATCGACAGTCTGCCAGATGAGGAAACTCAACACATCGATAGCGATAGCGACGGGTTTGGCGATTCCCAATCAGGGTTCCAACCAGATGATTGTCCATTCGTGCCTGGGAATTCAACCAACGACCGTTTTGGCTGTATCGATTCAGATGGAGATGGAATGAGTAATGATAACGATGATTTCCCAAACGACCCTCTGCGTGCCGGTGATGCTGATGCTGATGGATTAGATGATGCACTGGAAGATGATTGCTCAAATGTCTTTGGAACTTCTACAATTGACAGACTGGGTTGCCCAGATAGCGATGGAGATGGTGTGTCAGATACCGACCAATCGTGGACCACTAATCAAGGAGGTGATGCATTTCCAATGGATAACAGCCAATGGGCAGATTCAGATGGCGATGGATATGGCGACGAATTACTAGGAACACAAGGGGATGCATGTAATACCGTTCAAGGCACCTCAAGTGCAGATAGATTTGGCTGCCCAGACTCAGATGGAGATGGGTGGTCTAATGCTGATTCCAACTGGCAAGTTGAAGATGGGGCTGATTCATTTCCGAATGAAATCAGTCAGTGGTCCGATATCGATGGAGATGGCATTGGAGACAATCAACTAGGTGCCCTACCAGATGATTGTCCAAGTGAATACGGCACATCAACTGAAGGATTACTCGGTTGCCTAGATTCTGATTCAGATGGCTGGGGAGATTCAGAAGATGCATTCGCAAATGATGCAAGCCAATGGCAAGATAGCGATGGGGATGGTTATGGAGATAATTCCTCGGGAACTGATGGAGATGACTGCCCACAATTCAATGGCCCTTCCACAGTTCTCTTGAGAGGTTGTGCTGATACAGACCTCGATGGTTGGGATGATTCAACTGATGCCTTCCCTGAAATCGCTAGTCAATGGATTGACCGCGATGGCGATGGCTGGGGTGATAACCAAACTATTGGAGCCTTGAGAATCGATCATCATCCAGACGACCCAGAACAATGGTCATTGGATGTAGCCCTAAGTTGTTTACCACCTAGCTACGAAGTAGATATGGCGACTGCTGATGTTGCGGTAATAACCTGCACATTATCAAATCAAGATGAAGTAGCATTACTGGTTATTTTGGTTTGGGATGTTCCGATGGGAGTAGATACTGGTGATGAGAGCCAATTAATTCACCTAGCTGCCAAAGGAAGTTCTGATGCTGTTAAGCAGGTTTTTCTTAGAATAAGTGGTAAATCTGTTGGGGAATATATGACTGTCATCAAAATAGAAGACCCTGGTGGTGAACAAGCAATTGATACCCAAATCGTTGATATTATTGTTATTGATTCAACCCCCGGAAAAGAAGAACCTGAAGCTGAAAGTCAGAAAGAAGGCGAAGGGATCTTCGCAGGAATAAAAATGGATGCGCAAAATATCCGTTTAATCGTTGCTGGTTCAGTTCTTTTAATCCTCATTTGCGGAATAATCCTTCGAGTAGCCAATCCCAAAACTAAAGCCAAAAGGACAGGTACTGCTAAATTCAAGAGCAATAGGAATTTTATGCAGCCTCCACCTCCACCCCCACAAACTCAATGGCAAAAGGATTCATCTTGGCAGTATTAGTAAAATGACACGAACAAGGGAGGGGACCGAAACGAATACATTGAGGATTCGGTTCGCCCCGCCTGTACAACGCGGGTGTGGTGAAGTGGTATCACCTGAGGTTTCCAACCTCATGTCGTGGGTTCAATTCCCGCCACCCGCACTTTTTCTCATCTTGATTTTGGCCTTTGCATCGCCAGCCATTCTAGGTGAAGTTCAGGCTGATGCAACTATCTCACAAGAAATCACCTCGACTGAAGTACACTTCAATGCCTCTGGACTTAACCAACTCTCTACATCTGAACCACCTTCATCGGGTTCTCAAAGTGGAAGTGTGAGTCCTTTAGGAGGTACCGTCAAGGCAACATTTACCTCATATCCATTTTACTATGATTTGACGCCTACAAATGATGAATGGACTGCAAGTATGTACCTCTCTGGTACGGGAAATGTGTGGATGAAAGTTATCCTTGAAACAAATACAGGAATCATTGGAGAGGCCGACTCTACTGCACTCACTCTCAACGGAAATCCAAGCGAAGTAGTGGTTACTGGCAGTGGTTTTTCGGATGCAATAATCTCACAAGATGCAACAATAACTCTAACTTACGAAATTAGAGGGAATACCGTTGCTAACGTCGACATGAAATGGGGCGAAGAGTTGTATCCTTCTCACTTGGAAATTGAAGGTGACTTTGTGCGCCCAACGGAAGTTAGAGTGGCTAATCCAGGTGAAGTTTTCGATGACGATGATGGCGATTATGGCAGAAGGAATATCATTGTTTCAGCAGATATTGAAACAAAAGTTGGCCTTAAGACAATGATGAGCCAAATGATTTTGTGGGTAAAGGATGGGGATTCAGAACTAGAGATATTGGAACCTGAGGTCGAGGGCGAAGAAGGTCAATACACGGTTAACTGGTTAATTCCAGAAATTGGCAATGGGAGTAATATTTCAGTAGTTGTTGCTTGGTTGGCCAATGATAACGTTGTAAGATGGAACTCGACTACTTGGGAATGGGTCTTTCCCGTAGCAAGCGATGAACCTCTATTGAACCAAGGAACTTTGATAATTTTACAATTTTCAACTGCCCCACTACTCCTGATAGTTGGGTACTGGTTATTGAAACGAAACCGAATGTTTTGTTCACAGAGTGGGGAGATTAAGGAACTCGAATACAGAGCCTTCAAAACTCTAATTTTCTCCACTTGTTGTTTCTTTATTGCAGTATTAAACATCATGTTCTTCATCGTCAATCATCACATACGAAATCTTGGTGCTGCAGAATCTCAAATTATCCTTCATCTAGGAGTCCTTGCTCTAATCTATGGAGCCTCAGGTCCACTATGGGGAAGGATTGCCGATAAAACGGGAAACCGAAGATCACTTGTCAAGATGGCTGGTATCATTGGAATTTCGGCATCACTATTGATGGCTCCAATGGGATTGTGGGCTTTTTTTGGAATGTCGGTTGTTTTGATGGCAGCCTTAGGAGTTCAACGTCTGCACTTTGCATTAGCCAGTGAGTGGTTTGAAGAGCAAAAAGGCGAGGCGATTGGGATTCTCTACGCCTTTGGCTATCTTGTCACTGCAGTCTTTGCTGTAGTTGATGGTTCAATATATCAGTGGCTGGGTATTTGGGCGACTTGCATTACCTCGGCATTGCTTATCGCTGCGGGAACCATTTCATTCCTACGAATAGATACTGACAAAACTGAAACAATCCAAAAGAAAGTTGAATCTCATAATTTATCTTTGACGAAATTTGAATCAAAATGGGTGAAATGGTGCTTACTAGGGGCGATGCTAGTAGCAATCCCTCGTGGTGCCGTAGTCCTAACGAGTCCTCGTTATATCGAAACGAGGGGCTTTGATATTGCAATGACCTCATTATTCGAATCTTGGGCAATACTAGCCCTGATTGTTCTCTATGTTATAATTGGAAAAATATGCGACCGCCACGGGGCTGAACGAGTCCTTCTTGCTTCAGCCATTGCTTACGGCCTCCTTTGGTCATTCTTCAGCCTTGGACTATCACCATGGATGAGTGTTGCCATTTACTTAATCCCAATCGTACCACTACTATTAGTCTCAAATGATTCTCTACTCTCAAGATTCACCACCAAAGAAGAAAGAAATCGGGGCCTCGGTATGGCTGGTGCTGCTACATATATCGGTCAGGCAATCGGCATCGCCTTGATTGTGGGTCTGATGTCATGGTTTGAGTCATCAAACAGAAGCACCCTCGATGTTTACCATTTGGCATATCAATCTAACATCCCATTATTCGCCCTTGCTGTAGCGGTTACAGCATGGCTAAGCATACGAATTGGCAAGGAACATTTGTCCAACGAGTAAAGCGAACACTCAAAGGTATCAGTTGTCGGCCTTGGGATATGCGAAGACCTCAATCTTTGGTACTCGTCTTGGTCATAGTTGCTGCTGGACTTTCAGGTTGCTTTGGAACAGAAGCAGCAGATGCCGGAGTTAATTCTCTAAATCTACAAATTGCCCATGAGGATGCTGGCGTTGTCGCACTTCCTCGAGGACAGCCAATCGACTTCACTCTCTATGGGGAAGAAGGTGCTTGGTTAGAAGTTCCTGATGACGTGTTGATGTTTGTCAATCACAGTTTGGTACCAACTGGTTATCTCCATTTGGACGATGATGAAGAAGTGTATGGCCAGATATTGGCAACCCCATATTCAATCGAACCAGTAATACTCAAAATGATGGCATTAGATGGAAGCAACATAGAAATTGAAGTTGCTTTAGAAAATGAGACACCAATCGTCTCTGGCCAAGAATGGTACCAGAAGATGGATTTCATCACAAGTGTCTGTGATGATTCAAGCAAATGTGGAGCATATATCAACCGCTGGATGGGCTCTCCAAATCCAAACTTTGAGAGGGCGGCCTCATTCTTCCAAGGTCATTTTGCTGGTCTTGGTTATGAGACCCATATTCTGCGAGTTATTGACCACCTAAATCCAAGCGAACCTGAATCATTGAACATGATAGCATGGCAGGCAGGTCGCAATTCTTCATGTGTTCAAGGAATGGGCGCTCACATGGATATCGCGCCACCTGGAGGGCCACCAGGGGGAGGAACATACGAAGGCGCCTACGACAATACTGCAGGTACTGTTAGCATGATGCTATTCGCAAAAGCCTTCAAAGAATTAGATATTGAATTTGAATGCGATACTTTCCTTGCATTGTGGTCAAGTGAAGAAGAGGGGCTTAGAGGTTCCAAAGCATTTGCAGCAAATGACTGCGACTATTGCCTACCAAAGGACAAGGAATTGCGGTTTTACATTAACATGGACATGATGGGAATATCTTGGCCCGCAAAGAAATCCACAGGTGAGCCATTTCCTTACCACGCATGGAGTGGTCCGGATGAAGACCCTACTATTATTGAACAACCGATAACATACATCATGGAGCACGTAATCTTTGATGTCCAACATGCACCGAGAAACCTTACGATAGATGGGAGTTATGGTGCAGGTTGCGACCAACATTGGGATGAACACGATAACCTAACGATGGATGTTCACGAAGATACATTTGGCCGTTCGGACCATGTTACTTTCAGGGACCTTGGAGCCCAGACAATATTTCATCTCGGCGCATATGATGCTGACTATGATGCCTATCATTCTCCTTCAGATACTTTAGACAATATGGCTCAAGTTGTAGGCGGTCAAGAAGAATTGGAAAAATCGATTCAATTCGTTATGTGGAGCGCCTTTATGGAATTCCTCTTTGCAGACCAAGAACCACTAATTCGAAATGTGGGGTGAAATAGGTTGACCTCCACTGATGATGTAAAATCACTTTGGAAATGGATGACCTCTGGGGGATTAATAGCAAGCATGTGCTGCATTCCAAGTGTGGTAATGGTTGCATTTGGAATTTCGTCCATTGCCACTGCAGATGCATTATCAAAAACTCTTTACTTTGGAATTGCAAGACCCATTCTCTATGCAATTTCAACCTTAGTATTAGCATTTGGTTTATGGAAATATTTTCGTTCACAGGGGATATGTAGCCTTGAAGATGCAAAGCAACAACAGCAAAGAATCATCAATACTAGTATCTTAGTTTTGACTATAATGATAGTAGGATATATCATCTTTAATTATTTTATTTTGGAACTGATGGGAATCTTGGTAGGATTGCCTTGGGAAGAAGATGCATTGTGGAATTAGTCTCCAGCGCGTCTTGCTTGGCAAGCAACATCGAATATCAGATTACCAGCTTCGTCTCTCATGGCCTCTCTTGTAGCATCAAGAAGATCATCTTCATGGCTTCGTAATTGCGAACCTGCTACCCTCCAAGCTAGGCCAATTTGGAAATTTTCTTGTTGGAAATTTTCCAATTGAATTTTCATTCCCTCAATATAAATTTCTTGGTTTGATATTGATTGGGGGATGGTGATGTTTCTAGGGTTCAAACCCATTCCTAGATGCATTGCTTTTTGCACTGCTTCCTTGCTAGTCCACAAGCGGATTGCTTCACTTGGGTTTGCCTTTAACCAATGTAATTCATCACCTTTACAGAACTCTGCAAAGGCGTTCTCAGCTATTCCGCGAACCTTAGATTCCCCATCTATTCCAACCCACCACCCAAATTCAATTAGTGCGATAATTGCATATCCTTCTGCATGCCCAATAGATATTGCAGGAAGTGCTTCATTTTTGAAAACCCCTTGAATCCATTTCAAAGATGGGGCTCTGTTAGCATCTCTAACAACTTCTAGTTGGGATGAATCAAAACCCCAATTCTCTAATGCTTCTGCTAAAGCAGTTCGGCCTGCACGATGCTCAACTCTTCTCTTATCAGTTTTGAAGGTTGAATACTCATCAACATTTACCAATATTGGCAATTCTTCATCCAAATTGGAACTCATTTGTTGAATGAGAATTTCGATACGCGGCGAATCTCTGATTCTAAGCATCAATATCCGCTCATTCTTCAAAACTGAAACGCATTTCATCAGCAAGTGGGGCCATCGCCTTCAAGCGTAATCCTTTCAGCGCTAGAATCGGTGAGTCATCTTGGCCAATTACCAATACATCATGCTTAGTAACTCCACCTTCTTCCAAAGCAGTCCTAATACTCCTAAGTCTCAGTTTCTCCCCTTCATCAGGAACGGCGAGAATTGTCATCCATTCAATACCTACAGGAAGCGACATCAACCCATCAACTTCCATGCTGACTAAGCCTGCATTCTGGAAGCCTGCTTCAATCAACATCGGCAAGGACTCTAATAACACAGCCTCACCAATTTCTTCGCATTCAAATTGATCATTGGCAGGCAATTGGTGTCGCATCAATGCGATTCCATCTGCACCTCTTGAATCTGCATTTCCGATGCCCCGAATGATTCCGCCATGACTTTGGAAGCGCGGACCGTGGAAGAAACGCAAATAAATGAAACTAGGATGATGTGCTAACTCACCTTTTGCAGGTATTCCAATATCAGGAATATCATGTAACTCTGCTGCTAAATGTTTGGTTAAATCATTGGATTTTAGAACTAATCTCACTAACCCAGAATGGTGAACCCGAGGTTTTCCAAATATTTCGCCCTTTGAGTTCTTCAAATCGCTTTCCAATCTACATGAAACCCATATGTGGTCTCGTTTGCGTCGGCTGACTTCAGCAACTGTGCGAACTGTTATTTCACCCTTGAGTAATTTTATTGGTAAGCCAAATTTGACATCTTCAAATCCAGCTAAACAATACTCTGGATTTAGGAGAAGGGCATTCTCAGCAAACATCTCTATCGCCATTACACCAGGATGATAAGGCACTCCATCGATTGCGTGGTCTGCTAAGAAGGGATGAGATTTAGTTGAAAGAGTGCATTCACTAAGTAGGGATTCACCCTCTTCTATCTGCAATAATCTATCAATAAATGGAAATCTACACGGGTTTGCAATCAAGGCACTCATCGCTGCCGGTAGTTTCAATGGTGGGGCACGGAATGAATCAAAGTTATCCATTACACCCATCGCACCGCAACAAAGAACCCTTCTCTTACCTCCACATAAGGCTTCATCAACAAAAATATCGATTCCTGTTTCGACTGGGATTGTATCAATTCCAGCAGCCTCGAATATCTTCTCAAGACTACCGCGGGTTGCCATACCCACATCCTTCCATCCGGTCCATGCTGTGGCAACCGCTCGTAATGAATCTGGAGCAGCAGTCAGCCTTGCCATTTCTGCATCTAAAATTGAATTAGCCGCTGCATAATCGGTCTGCCCTCCATTGCCGAAGCGTCCTGCAACACTCGTGAAGGCAGCTGCAAATCTCAATTTTGAACCACTTTTATTGGCAGCAGAATAGAGCGCTTTCCATCCATCAACCTTGATTTTCAATACCATGTCAAAAGTTCGCCATTCCTTGTCAGCAACCAATTTACTATCTTCAATTCCAGCGCCGTGAACTATCCCTGTTATCGGTCCTTGATTTCGAGCAATTTTGCTCAAACCTTTAACATCACATACATCACAAGCCCGATAAATTGCTTTGTTCCCAGTTCTCCTAATAGTGGCAATTGTTCGATGAATATCTATACTACGAAGATAAGGTTGCCAAGCCTTATTCCACTCAACGATAGATATCTTTTCACTATCGCTCTTGGAAATTAATTCCTCTCTCAGCAGAAGTTTACGGTCAGCGAGTTGCTCATCACTCCAATCAAGCCAAGTGGCTGGCTCCTCCATTGCTTCTGTCCTTCCAAGTAAAACGAACATTGCACCTGAATTCTTGCTTGCATTTGCCACTCCAATGATTGATGCTGCTGTAACTCCAGATCCTCCACCACTTACCAACCAAACATCGTCAGCAGCCAATGGAGTTCTTTCTGAATTCAATTCTTCGTCAAACATCACTAAGCACCAGCGGCGCTCATCTTTGTCAAATCCAATTTCTACTTCTCCCCGATTATTGAACAAATCTTCAAGCAACTTTTGTGCCAACTGGCTGCTATCAATAACAAGTTCAGGATGGACATCCCAAGCCCTACAGCGAACAGATTGTCGCTCGTGTGAATATGATTTTACGATGCCTGATGCTCCACAAGCAAGGGAATTAAACCTCTCACCGATGTTTCCATGTCGCCCATCCATTGCTGATAATGAAGCGACAAAAGCATTTGATGAAGTGGCAAAATCAGCATCAAATCGCTTCAATAGATGGAATAATGAGTGGTTTGCAATGCTTCCCAAACGGGATGATTGTTTTTCCCCCCATGATTCTGTTGCCAATTGCACTGGAGCCAAATGAATGATACCATTCACTTCAGATAGTGTATTACTCATTTCATCCAATTGTTTTTCATTCGAAGGGTCTACCCTGAGTACACAACGTCCTGCATATTCCTCAGAAACGAATTCTTTGCGGTCTAATTCAAAAGATAAACGAATTGGGTTGAGTCCTTTCTCCTCTAATAGTCTGCATATTTCTTCTGAGATTCCAATGCCGTCATCACTGACTAATATTGTACCCGATGGAATGAGTAGGTCGACTTCTGGGATTGCCTCCTCAACTTCAACTTGCCATCTCCTAACACCTTCACGAGGAGCGGTTTGAACGGCGGACACCTGTGATTTCTCTTCAGGGACCACCGGATTCACCAAAGGGAGTTCATCCCCCTTCAAATCACCAGCACCTAATTGTAATTCTTCTCGTTTGAGATAGAGATTTCCATCATCATACACCTTTGATGCTTCTATCAACGCGGATGCATCTTGTAGACCAAATTCTTGCAATACTTCTGCAACAACATTATCTGAATATCTCCAAGTCATCTTGGCATTCTTCAATTCTTCTGCGGCTGCTTGTATCTCCTCTCTCTTGAGATAGCGGTTACCATCATCATGCAGTTTTGCAGTTTCAATTAATTCATCACGGTCATCCAAATGATATTCTGCGAAAATCATATTGACAACGTTATCTGACCAACGCCAAGGGATTTCCTCGGCAACTGGTATCACCTCTTTTTCGACCGGTTGGATTCCACCTGTCATCCTAACGATATAATCGACGAAATGGTTGAGAGTTGGGTGTTCTGCGAGGCTAAATGATTCATCTAATGGAAGTGAAAAACTTTCGCGTATATCACCCATCATCTCAGCTTGCTTCACCGTGTCAATCCCTAATTCCCCCTCAAGGTCTTGGTTGAGTTCAATGAAATCCTTGGGATAACCGGTATGATCAACTACGATTTGGATTACTCCAGATTGGATTTCAAATAAGTCCATTGAGGTTTGAACTTCTGGTTCAGGTTCTGGCTCTGGCTCAGGCTCAGGCTCAGGGTCAGGCTCAGGCTCAGGTTCTGAAAGGCCTTCAACACCGCTAGTCATTTTTACAATATAGTCAACAAAGTGATTGAGAGTTGGATGTTCTGCCAAACTAAATGTATCGTCTATTGCTAAAGAGAATTTATCTCTAATATCACCCATCATCTCGGCTTGCTTCACTGTGTCAATCCCCAATTCACCCTCTAAATCTTGGTCTAATTCAATGAAATTATCTGGGTAACCAGTATGCTCAACTACTATTTGAACGACTGCAGATTGTATTACTGATAGGTCCATTGAAGTTGGTGCTGGTGCAACCTCAGACTCTTGCTCAGGTTCTTCTTTTTGCTCCCCCTCAGGTTCAGGTTCCAATTCAACAGCAGGAGCAGTTGTAGTTTCTTCTCCACCGGACATGTTAATGATATACTGAATCATGTGATTCAAGGTAGGATGTTCTGAAAGGACAAATGTTTCATCGACTGGGAGATTGAATTTACCTCTAATATCACCCATTATTTCGGCCTGTTTGACGGTGTCGATTCCTAATTCTCCTTCAAGGTCTTGATCTAATTCTATGAAGTCCGCTGGATATCCAGAATGTTTGACTACAACACCAACTACTATTCTCGAAATCTCACCTAATTCTGGCTTCGGTTCTACTATTGGCTCTAAGGCTGGTTCTGGAGTTGGCTCTGGAGTTGAGGAGGCAA
>JAAZXA010000020.1 GCA_014240385.1 Methanobacteriota archaeon
AATCATATTGGCATGGCAGCGCTTAGTCGATACCAGTGAACTCAGTTTTTGGCAATCATTATTCGACCTTGATTATCGCAGACAAACAAAAGAGGCTGTGTCATTTTCTATTCTCATCGGTTTGATTTCTGCCCTAGGCACTGCATTGATTGGACTTCCACTATCATTCATGCTTGGTCGTTGGAAATGGGCAGGGCAGCCACTTCTCAAACTCCTTGCAACCCTACCATTCATTGTACCGAGTATCGTTGCCACCCTGGGTTTTCTTGAACTATTGCGAAATGGGGGTATTTTTCACTCTATTAGTGGACTTGATTTGATCTCTGAAAAAGGGATTATTTCTGATATGGGAGAAGTCCTTGGAATTCAGCACTTAGGATGGTTGATTGCAATTCTTATGGCTCATATTTGGTTCAATATTGCTCTATTTGTAAGATTAGTTGAACCAGTAATTTCGAGGTTGGATGAAAAAATGCTAGAACAGGTAATGGTCTTACCTGCTGGAGGAAGTAGATTAGGGAGAATTCGTATTCTGTGGTTGCCTTTGACTTGGGCTCATGCTGCTTCTGCGATGGTTTTGACCTTCGTTTTCTGTGCCACCTCTTTCGCTATTATTCTCCATTTCGGAGGGTTTGAATTTTACACAATGGAGAGGGCGATGGCAGAACTTGGTGGCTCTGCTGGCATCTGTGCAAAAGGGGCAAGTAGGTGCTATGGAGCAGATGCCAGCGCTGTGGTTATGGCCCTCTCATCGATTCAACTTCTCATTATCCTCTCTGCACTTTCGCTTCAATCATTTCTTGCAAGAAAAAAACAAGTTCCATGGCCAATATCTCAAAACAAGAAAAAACAAGCCTCGAAAATATTGTGGATACCGATGACCTTGATGATGGTATTCTTGGCTGCTCCATTAATTTCAATTTTTGTTGCAAGCTTCAAAGTGAAGGGCGGTTTTTCTTCACTGGCATGGTCTACATCCTTTGAAGGTGAAATGTTTTCACACTTAGAAAACTCATTGCTCTATGCGAGTATGACTGCATTAATCATCATCCCATTCTCCATCTTATGTTGCGAAATATGCATTCTTGCTGAAAAAAGAGCAAGTAGGGGTATCAATCCTCGACTCAATCGGCTTTGGTCAGCCTTCAATGAAAATCTGGCATTAACTCCCTTGGCACTTTCGAGTGTGATGATTGGATTGGGGGTTCTTATTGGTATCATACGGATTTCACCAAACCTCATTCAAGAATGGTGGATTCCGCTTATTGGACATTGTATGGTTGCCCTACCTTTTGCAATGAAATGCATATTACAAGCGATGAGAAATCTTCGACCAGGGCACCAAGAAATCGCTGCAACCCTTGGCTTAACACCCTTTGAAAATTGGCTCAAGGTGCGATTGAGGTTATTGAAGTCGCCAATAATTGTGGCCTCCTCATTAGTCATTGCAATTTCATTAGGGGAATTTGGTGCCAGTTGGGTGGTCATTAGGGCCACCAGTCATGCGACCTTACCGATGTTCATAGATTCAGCAATTAGCCGACCATTTGATTATCTGGCTAGACCAAGTGCAATGGTTGCCTCAACAATACTTCTTGCATGCTGTGCAATTCTACATCTTGCCGCAGAAAGGTTCAGGGGCTCAAGTCAAGGGAGTGGTTTCTAATGGCAACTGCACTCCAAGTACGTGGCTTGTCGGTTTCTTTTGAAGGCGTAAGGTTTCTGGAGGACATTAATTTCTCAGTTGAGGAAAATGAAATCGTCGCTCTCGTCGGAAAAAATGGCTCAGGAAAAACCACCTTACTTCGCACAATTTGTGGCCTACAAGATCACGATGAGGGAAGTATCCTACTCAATGGTAAAGAAATTTCAGGTAAATCAGTTTACAAAAGAGGGATTGGACTTGTATTTCAGCAGACTTTACTAATGCCCCAACTGGATGTAGCCGGCAATCTTGCCATCGGTATTCCTCGAAACATTAGCAAAAAAGAAATCCCCTCAATCATAGAAAAGGCATTGGGTGACATAGGTCTTTCTGGGTTCCAAAGGAGAAAAGTTTCGACCCTTTCTGGTGGAGAAGCCCAGAGGATTTCTGTGATGAGAGCATTGTTAGCAGAACCTAAATTCTTGCTCATGGATGAGCCATTGGTAAACCAAGACCTTCACAATAAGAAAAAATTAGGTGAGGAAATCAGAGACCTGCTTATACAACGTGGAGTTGCTGCATTGATAGTTACCCATCAACCAACTGTTGCAGAAAGTATCTGTGATAGAGTCATCTATTTCGAATCCCTCAAAGGAGGTGAAGAAGAATGAAAGATATCCACTCAATTCTGAAACCATGGCCGATGTGGAAGAGCCATTGGCAAAAAAGACAACAACAAAATGGTAGAAGGTTGCAATATATTGCCATACTTTCTACAATATTCTTCCTAGCAATACCCTATGGAATCATCAACCAAATTATTGGCTGGATAGATATCTCAAGATTTGACCCAGCCATACCATTGGATGATGCAATCCCATTCATTGCGTGGTCATTAATTCCCTATGCCAGTTTGTATTTCTACTACCCTGCAGCCGCGCTGATGTCTCCAAAAGATGATACTAGTAGAATCCAAATGCTGATATTGCATCAAGTTTTA
This sequence comes from Methanobacteriota archaeon, assembly GCA_014240385.1. Classification (GTDB taxonomy): domain Archaea; phylum Thermoplasmatota; class Poseidoniia; order Poseidoniales; family Poseidoniaceae; genus UBA226. The sequence goes on from JAAZXA010000020.1 coordinate 2,646, forward strand.
TTTCTTAGTTCATGGGCCATAAGTATCATCTTTATTCTTATTCCAACCAAGATTCACATCCGTAACCATATTCCAGAAGGCATCAGGGCTGGAGATGGTTTTTGGGGTTTCTTCTATGGTGATATCATGCATAATACAGACAAGCCATGGAATGCTTGGCCAAGTCTGCATATCGTACAAAGTCTACTCATCGTGCTGATGTTAAGCCATTGGATGAAGGCACTACAAAGGAAAAAGACAATTCTTGTATTATGGATTGGCTGGTTGATGCTGGCAATATCTGTTCTAACAACCAAACAACATTTCGTCTTCGACCTAGTAACAGGAATAATTGTTGCATTATTTTGCTGGCAATGGCTACTAAAGCCAGCGATAAAGTGGAGCGAATCTGAAGCCGCTACTGATTTTACATTCAAGGAATAGAGTCCCCGCCCTCGTAAGGACGACCTCTAGCATCTCCTCGGATGAGGTAGCAAATCAATACTTTCTAGGATATGACAAAAAGTATCAGAATTGAAGTCCTGCTGCCGACAAATAATAGATCAAACCAAGTCCTGCGAATGTCATCATCCATGCTCCAACCATCTTGATCATGCCAGTTGCACGACGTAAGAAATCAATGAACATCGTACGCCCTAAGCCAACCATCATAGTTACTGCAGTCATCAAAAATACTACAGATAACATCAAGCCAGTCAAACCAGCAATAGTTGCCCCATCTCCGGCAACGGTAGTGTATGCAATAAACGGCAGAACAGCAGCAGCAGTACAATCTATTGAAGCAGCTGCATAACCAATTCCATATAGATACATATTGCGGCGTGGGGTAAACTTCTCATCTGCTTCAGTAGTTGACCAACGGTCGACTAAACGCTGAACAAAACCCATCAACTTTGCAGTACCACCCATCAACATGAACGCCCCTAAAACAGTCAATAAAACTGCAATAAAGTAAGCAATGTAAATGAAGATAGCGGCAAAATTGAAGAACTGATTCAAAGTTACTACTGCCACTCCAATTATTAAGAAAAAAGTCAGCATACCGGCTCCAGCCAATAAACCAATAGACATACTACTAGGCATTGAGCCCTTCAACTTACCAGATTCTTTCATCTCTTCTTCACGTAATCCAAGATTGAGATAATAGGAAATATATGAGGGTAATACTGGAAATGCGCATGGTGAGAAGTAAACTAAGAGGCCAACGAAAAGTCCCAAGACGAAAACCGGCCAAAATCCTACCTGAAGAGCCTCAATTCCAAACCGATCATTACCTGCTTCACCCTTAATTGCTCTCTCAACCTTCTCGTCAAAATCAGACCAGTCCTTAGCAGAAGAGCCACCGACTTCCTTTGCAACAGGATAGCCTTCATGGTCGATGACATAGACAACAGGAGGTGCAGTTACCGAATAGTGTTTCATCAAATCTTCACGTGTGCCATTAAGTGAACCATTTTCGTCTAAAATAGCAGCATCGACAGCTCCTGTTGCCAAGGTCCAAGGAGTATAATGACAAGAATTGGCTTCTCCGCCTGTATCGTTATCGCCAAAACAATCACCTAAATCTTCAATACTTTCAACATAACTTCCTGAATAATATACTCCTATACTAACAACAACTACTTCGTATCCATCCATGGATTGCCAGTCTGACAACTCTTCATCGATATGAAAAGTAACCCATTCACATCCAGTACAAGAAATGGCCATGAAATCAACGATTACCACCTTTCCACGATGGTCGGATAATCGAAATACTCCGCTATCATTTGTGACTGAATCTTCAATGCCGCTGCGGTTTGCTGTATCAACAACAAAATCAGTCGCTAATTCAGCCTCATCAGAGGTGCCAAAACCTTTGGCGGCAGAATCAAACAAAGTCAAGGCTGCTGTGGCGATGACACCGAATAACACAATACTAATGCCAAATGCTTGCCAAGTCTGCTTTTGTTTGAAGACGCCGAAGTCGAGGCCAAGGCGTTCCTGTAGACCCATGTAAGGGGGGCGATGTAGAGTTGGTTTTCAATCTCTTTGCTGATAATATCTCAGGACCTATGAAATAAAGTTACAAAGAGCGCCATTCATGCCCGGCATCCACCCCGACCCAACTACTACCTTCCATGAAATTCAGGTGCAACCAGAAAAGAGTAGCACAGGGAAGGTCCTCTTGTTGATTGGAGTAGCAGTATTCGTGCTCGGGATTGTGCTTGGAATCTCAGGCTTCACCTCGGTTGAAGAGGATTCCGAGGTTTGGCTATCTGAAGTTCAATCTGACATCGATGATGCCATCATCTGGCGAGGCACTGGTGATATTAATGAAAGCATTTCTCTTGACCCAGAAAAGAGTTATGGAGTAGCCATAAGCCAAGATTCTGAAATTTTTAATATCTCAATTTCCGAGGCAAATATGAGTGTTTTTAGAGCCGAGGGATGCAAAGATTCCAACCCTGAGGATACTGTTGAAGATTGCAAGGATTATGCACACTATAGCATAGGTCAAATTGAAAATGCAAGTGATGTAAAGTTGTTTTTTAATTCTACCGGAGAAGTTGTCATCGTCGATAACCTTGTTTTCTTCAAGGGTCTTGAATCCACCGTCTGGGAACTCGCTGGTAGCGGTTTATTGCTTGCCTTTGTCGGTGGAGGATGTAGTCTATGCCTTGGGGTGTCTTTGTTGGCAGTCGGTGCTTTCATTAATTACAAAAATTAATACTCGATACCTAAACACCTTGAAAGGTGATGTAATTACCAGAAATGTGTGGCCCCTCCTAAATTGGCGATTGAGTTGCCCGATTCTTGGAAAGTCCAGCACGGTCAAATAATCCCTGAAGAGGAGTTTCCTGATGAGGAATTAGACTCTTGGCCAAAGCGCTACTTAATCCGGCTATTGGCAATGCTTTTGGTTGCAGGTGGATTGTATTACTCTCAAGAAGGATTAGTTGTTTTAATTGTATTATTCATCGCTGTTGTGCCTTTTGAAAAATTATTCCCTCGCCATAAGGGACAGAGTATTCGCCGACCAGAATTGGGAACAGACATCGGATATGCTATTGCCACCCCTTTAATGGGAGTTGCTGCTACTGTTGTTGTTGTTGTCATTGGAGTGCTGAGTTTTGCTTGGGTCCCAGGTTTGATGATACGGCCATTAGTTGCAAAAATTCCAGTTGAAATTGCCCCTTATATTGGATTTTTATTGTTCGATTTTGCGGTTTATTGGACACACCGTTTTTATCACGAAATTGATTTCTTGTGGAAATTTCATGCAATCCACCACTCTACTGAGACATTGGATTGGGTAAGTGGATTTCGAGGCCATCCATTCGATGGGACCTTATTGGCGCCAGCATTTTTCTTTTTGATAGCAGCCGGATTTACCGCTGAATTGACAGGAATCTTTGTTGTTCTCCAGATTTTACTTGGTTTGTTTTTACATGCAAATGTCAGATGGAAATTAAAGCCCCTTCACCGGCTTTTCATTACCCCAGAGTTCCATCATTGGCACCACACCAATGAAGAAGATGCGATTTGGACAAATTACTCTACCTTCTTACCTATTTGGGATATTATATTTGGAGCATACTTCATGCCCAAAAATAGGCGACCCGCTGTGTATGGGTGTGGAGAGGATATTCCGAAGGGAATTAT
>JAAZXA010000068.1 GCA_014240385.1 Methanobacteriota archaeon
ACTGCCATCATCAAAACGCCTACTGGCCCTTGAACCATGTTTGCACCCATTCTCTTGTACCATTTATCATACTGATGGGGTTGTACTCTTCGGCCTTCTTCATTCTGGAATACATTGAATGATGTTGGAATTACATCTCCTGCACCCGTAGGCGTGAAAATTGAGGGCGAGAAGTATTCTTTGATTTTTCGAGTCATTGGGATGTCTGCGTCTAGAATATACCCTTTGTAGAGCATCAATGATTCATCTTCTCTGCCATCCATCGCCCTATTCTTCCACCAAGGTTGCAGAACTATTGCGTCTTGGTTGATTCTGGCACTGGGATTAATGCCGAATGTTTCTCTTGACTGTTGTTCTGTTGGATTGGAGAGTAATTGGACTCCATCATCAAGAGGATCTAACATGTAGTCCGACCAACTTCTAGGCTGGGGCATTCTTTTCATCCTTGATTCGAACTCGCCTGCATCCTCTGTTTCTAGAGGGACGGCATTATCCATTGTAGTCTGTCTGCGCTTGCGCTCTTCGAGCCAATCGATGATTGCCATCGAATACTGAGGGTTGTAGGTGTAGCCTGCTAGTCTGTTCATGGTTGCGCCACCTTCCCTATTTCGTCCCAATCTTCTGTGCTGATGCCGATTCTACTCATCACGGCGAGGGCGAGGACGGGTATCGAGGCCAGCATCGACCACCACCAGAAGTTGTATTCCACTATTGGCTCAGTAGGGTTTTCTTCCCGAATGTAGATGTATTCGTTCCATACCTTCTTCTCTGAATTGGTTACTATTCCGTTGTTATTGAAGTCGGGATCTCTATGGACTCTCTCACCCTTCCTGTAGCCTTTTGGGGCGATGTAGAAAATGTAAGGCGCCAAGGCAAGGATGGTTTTCGTATCTCCCCTCACCACGATACCATCCCCATATTGTCGTTGTCTTCGTCATTATCTGGCATTGGAGGGTAGAGAATTTCTTCATCTGCAGCATTCTCTATTTTTGCCTTTGTACCCGAGTAGGTGCCAACTTTGAATTGTTGTCCTTGTCCTTGGGCTTGTCCTTGAACTTGATATTGACCTTGTTGTTGACCTTGTTGTTGTCCTTGTACTGGGGCATCTGCTTGGCCTTGGTTGCCAGCAGGAGGTGCTTCAACATAAGTTTCGGTGGGCAGTAATGCGCCACCTTCGCCTATGGTTAGGTCTTGGTTTTCTTGTTCGATGATTTTGAAGAACCAATTTTCCATACCTTTCCAGAATGTCTTGTAATTGTGAGGGATTTGTGGGGGGTTTCCTCCTTTATCGATAGATTCAAGGATTCTTTCCATTGCTTCGTTAGGAGGCATGTAACCAATTCCTGCGCCTATGTCTTCTAATCCAAAGAATCTCCCGCTTAGGATTGCTCCTTCAAGGCTTCCTTTGATCTTGATAGTCATGGCATTCAGACTGATTAACCGCTCCAATCCTGTGCTCGGCATAAGGAAGGTGGAGGTGACTGCAGGTTGGAGATTGTGTCGCATTGTCGAAGGCATGGTAATTTTCCTATGCAGATGCCCGTTCATTGGGTAGAAACCAATTACATCAACTACTCCAGGAGCGTTGTAGGCACTTTCCAATCTACCCATGTCGTAATCGTGCGGGTGCGTAGGGTTCAGTTGGGAAACCGGGTCTTTTGGTTGTATTCCATAACTTGTGTCGAAGTATGCCCTTTCGATGAAATAACCCTTGTACGCTACCTTCTCACCAACTCTTGGGAATAGTGGGGGCGGAGTCAATACTGAGGATCCATCACGCTCTGCTTCGTATCTTCTCTCGAACTCGCCAACTCTTGATAGGTCAACCGTTGAGTCGTCCATGAGGACTATGCTTGCAGTATCAAACAGAATTTCGGTTGTTTTCGTTGTTTCATTTGCTAACGGCCAACCTTGTGTTTCAGTTTCAGGATAAACCAACCCAAGTGTTGCATAGATTGTGTCTGTGACTGCGTCTTTGCCCTCGGGTAGTGGTGGGAATGAGCCGTTTAATTCGAAATCTGTTAGACGCGCAAACCGTCCTGATGAAAGGTCTTTTCTCTCGAGCATTTCTGCGCCTACGACTCCAATTGGTGTTGTGTCTCTCTCGTCTATTTTCCTGTAATAGAAGCCGCCCGGTACTCGGAATCTTGCCATTGGGTATTCCTTCGGTGCGAAAGATTTCCCATTCGGGGGTTCACCATCGTATTTTTGAGTCAATGATGATCTAACTGCGGCTGGTAATTTATGGAAAGGTGTTGCGTATTCAGCGTCCGACTCTATGAGGGCTGATGTTCCATCTGAGTTGATGTCTTGAAGTCGAATTAGTGAATACTCTCCTGGCGTTAGTTTGGCCGTTATTCGGCCTGTTACGGAATCGGATTCAACTGATTTGATTTCTTGGCTTGCCGCCCATGTGTTTGACGGGTCGGGTTTGATGAAGAATCTCATTCCAGTTACAGGTCTTGCTCCAATTACCCCTGCGTTGGCTGCGGCTCTACCTGCCTCGCTCACGAACTCATCGTATTGTAGGACCTTGTCATTATACCCCGGCCTGTCGGTAGGTGGTATTTTGTCGGCACCTTCCCATTGATTGTTTGCTTTGGGCCGAGTTACTGCGAGATTGAGTTTGACCTTTTGGTGCTCAGGAATAAGTTCGGAGTCTGGTTCAATTTCCCAACGGAGCTTCAACTCCCCACTTCCAGGTGGACTCTCGACAAGGTGCATTGGTAAAGGTTCGAGGTATACTGGTATTGTGATTGTTAACCGTTGGTAAGAACCTTCTTGGATTCTGAAATTTTCTGAGTATAATACTTGCAACGGTTCTGCTTTTGTGGTTTTTCCCTGTCTTCTTTGAGATCTTGTTGCGGGTTTATTGTAGGTGTATAGGCGGTCTTGCATCCACGGGCTCTTATCGATTCTGCCGGGAGTGGTGATGGTGACCTTCACATTTCCTCTCGGCCACGGGAACTTGCCGTTTCTTTCTTGACCTGTTGCTTTGTAGGCATAGAGGAAGTGTTGTGGCCTCTCGTTGAGGCTTTGGCCTTTCCAATCTTCCCTTCCGTTTCCTTCTTGGATTAGGATGGTTTCTTGGTCGTGATCCATCCATTGTCGTAGTGTTTGTCCTGAGCCAAATTCTCCGGGGTTTGCTCCCATTTGTGTTATCTCTCGGGCTTCATGGAAGTTTATCGCCCCTCTTACCGATGCCTCATAGGGAAGGATTACTTCCTTTCCGTTCTGATCCTCGAAGCGAAGGCTGATGGCGTAAAGAGGCTCTGGAGGCATAATTGGCAGGGGGTCTGCGTTCTCTGTGCCAACTTGAGACATGAATGACTCAAGGGATTTTCCGTATGCGTCTCCTGACGCCCTCATTTTTTGGTACATTTGAATTAGTGAGCGGTTTCTAGCAATAATCTGGCTGATAACATCAGGATCCATGTATCTCGATAGAACATTGATGTTGCAGTCTTGCAGGGCTTTGACTCTTGAATTCGTGTCGTAGCTTGCGTAATACATCTTCGCTAGTTCCATGGCATTCTTATTTCCCACTATTGGCAATGATGCTCGAATGCTTGTTTCCAAGTCTAGTGAGAACTTTCTGGAGCCGTCTGCCGCCTTTCCTTTCCGTTGCAATTCTCGGGTGATGTCGTCTGGCAAGTTTGGTTCTGCCATCAACAATGCGTCAAGTTCTTGGAATGTTTGAGGCATTCCTGAATCACTTGAAGATACCAACCTGTTTACTTCTATTGAGATTTGTTGGAATTGATTGAAAGCTTCGTCTGGGTCTAGAGAGTAAGAGGTTCCCCCAGCAGCAGGTCTTTGGTTTGTAGGGAATAATTTCTTCTCTGTTGCAGTTCCATGTCCTTGCATGACTACAAACCCAACGCCTTCTGGGACTGGTGATTGTAATAGGGTTACATCGGAATTTGGTATTGAACCGATTATTGTCCAATCTGGTGTCCATGAACTATCGTTGCCTGTGAGGCCTAGTCCGTTCTTGTATTGATTGTATGTGAACTGCATTTTCACCACCTATTTGCTGACCTCGGGTCGTGCATGTGGGCTCTTGCTGCTCCAGATGTTCTTGAACTCGATGTTGTTGATGTGCTTCCTCTCATTCCTTGATTGAACATGAGAGATCTTGAACCGCCCAATGCAATCGATACGAATTGTCCTTGTGTTTCAGCACCACCTGATGATACTGTTTCTTTGCCTGTGACTGTGAATCGGGCTTCACGGGGTAGTGAACCGTCGCTGCCGTCCGGGTTTCCTCGTCCTGGAGACCAGAGTTCGGGGGCTCCGGGGAAGAGGCCTGCTTCTGCCGCTACTTGGAATGGTACGAACGCACCTGCGCCACCGTCAGGTGCTCTATTCGGGTTTGAAGCATCTCTCCAGGCAGGGTGCATTCTGGCTACGCTGATTGCGTCGAGAGGGATTTGGTCGCCGGGATTTAGGGCAGCGAAAGGAGCAGGGATGGATAAGAGAAGACTCGGCCTTTCTCCTTGTGCTTGCTTGGAGCCGCCATGGACATTAACATTGTATTTCGCGTGCATGGAAGGGTCGAAAACTACCACTGTGGCTCCCTGTGCTTCATACGGGCTTCCAGCGTACCACGCATCTTGTCCGGGCAGGGTTCTTGTTCTGTATACAGTTCTGCCGCCTGTATCTGAAACTGTTGTGGAAATCGACCTAGCTACCAATCCGGCATCGAATACTTTCTGAGTATTTGTTGGGTCGACCATACCAGCCGTCTTTGTTTTCGTGGTAATACTGGCACCGCCACCTGTCCAGTAAATGTTTGTGGGGTGTGTTGAGCCATCTGCCACGAGAACAGGTGAGCCAACTGCGGGTTGTGTAACTGCGGCATTTCCACCAGTCGATGTGTATACTTTCGTAGCATCACCGGGTACAATGTCGCCTCTTGTCTTGTTGATTGGGTTCAGACTTGCATTGTAAACTTGGGCTGCAGGGCCGATACCGTCTGCGTCTCCTGTTTCTGCGTGTCCTGCATTGTAGCCGCTTGATCCGGGTACTTCCTTTCCTGCTACTTTGGTGAAAGTCGTATAATCTGTGTCGAATACTGTGTTTGCTTGTCCTGGATATGCATCGCCTGCTGCGACGGTTGCTGAGCCGCCATCAATGTTGAATCTAGTTGCTGCATTGCCGTCCCATGGCGTGTCTGCTCCTGCCACCCATGTGTTATGATTAGAGGGGCTAGTTGACAGGTACACCCTATCTCTGATGGCCCCGCCTCTTGAATGCACCCCACTTCCCGGAACGAATACGCCGGGGCCAACATCCAACGCGTTCAAGTCTTCTCCGAATACCTTGGTTGTTTGTCCGGGAATAGTCACACCTGCCGTTTTGGTAACAGGTTGGCCGTCAGTACCAAACACATGGCTTGAACCACTTCCTTCCCATGAGATGTTGCCTCCAACCACATATTGGTGGGGGCTTGCTGAACCATCGCCAGAATGAACATAACCGGATCTTCCTGCTACCGCATCTCCCTTTGCTGGGATGTACAATTGTGAGGATGATGTGCCGGGATGCAATTGAGTGGCGTTCTTTGGAAGTTTCAATGAGGTGGCGTATGTGCCATCTGCGTAGGTCATTTCTTGACCGGCATTCAACGCTGAGGCTCCCCAGTATGTTTTGGTTGTTCCCGGAACTTTGTGACCTGTGAGTACCTGAGTTGCTTGTAGGCTGTTGTTGTAGACCATGTAATTGCTGCCGCCTCTTATCGGCCATTGGCCGGGTATTGGTCGCCCTGCTTCCTTTAGTACGGGCGTTGTACCGTCTAATCCGAATACATACCCGCTCATGCCAGGATATGCGTTTCCTGTAATTCCTGTGATTGCGCCTTCTTCGGCTTTTTTTGCCATCCTTCGGACCATGTTTGCGCTTTGTTTCCTGTAGCCTCTTCCACGCCCTCTTCCGCGTTTTCCGGCTACGGCTTCAACCCTTTTCAGAGCATCATACAAGAATGAGCCGGGTTTAGCCATCGGCCTGCCTTCTCTGTCGAAAAGTGGATCTCCTCTTTTGATTGCACCCGTTTCTATTGCGGTTTGGATTGTTGCTCGAAGTGCTTTGGCTTCCCTAAGTTGTGCGTTTAGTTGTGGCCTCATACGAACTGTTTCTGGTTTGGCAATTTCATTCTCCAATATTCTAATCTGACGATCCAAGCGGTTCAACACTTGGTCTGCAGTTTCAACATCGTTTCCTGTATTGTTTGCCATGTGCATCACCTGATTCTGAATCCGCCTCCGCCTGGAACGGGACCTTTTCCGGGGGGTGTAAATTTCGGCGGTGGAGGTGGAGGTGGAGGTGGAGGTGGTGAATGGGCAGCACCCGTAGAGTGAAGGTATTCGTGCTGACTTTCGGACTTGGCAATTGCGCCATTCGGACTGCCGATGTTCTCAGCCCACGCATTTATTTTTGATGAATCCGAGGGGTAGTGTAGAATGTTTTTTCCGTTGGGGTCCATGTAAGGGTGCTTGTCAACCGAACCTCCCGCCCATTCTGGCTCTGGTTCTGTTTGATTCTGGTTTGGATTTAGTTGGTTTGCTAGGTTGGCTGATTTGTTAGGTTGCTGTATAACCGATTTGGGTTTTCGGAAGCCATTCGGTATTGTCTTCAAGAGTGGTTGTTTGTGGTTGTGTATTTGTAATGATACCGCATTTCGGAGGAATTCCAAATATGTCCTTTCTGCATCTGTCCAGTAATTTGGAACGAGTGTGTACATTAGAGATTGTTTGATTGCCTCTAGATTTGCAATATAGACTCGGGACATGCCGTATACTGTCCATTCTCCTTTGGGCCGTATGTATTGTGGGTCATCGAATTTCTTTGCTGCTCGGGGCTTTTGGTTTGGTTCAATAGTCAGTAGAGCGCCCTTTTGGTGGTCGAAAAACAAGTTCCCATCAATTGTGAATATGTCTCGCAACATAGTACCCAAGTCGGGCTTTTGCAGATTGAGTGCCTTTCTAGTAGTGGGCATTGAATTATTGACGAAGTCTCGGAGTTGAGCTTCATTCGAAATGCCCTTGTTGATGCTGATTTGTTGAGATGTGTTATTTCCCCTACGGACATTGTTCAATGCCGACTCACGGGCTGCAATGGCCTGTTCTAATTGTTGCAGTAAGTTGGTATCTCCATTTGAATGCGCTTGTTGAGCCATTTGCTTTAGGGAAGGGAGATCAAGTGTGCCGTAAGGCATATTCAAAGTAGAGATTCGTGGCGACATGTTGTGAGGGTTGTAGTTCGGGCTGATGTATTTTTGACCCTGTGATCTTGGTTCAGCGTATACTTGGTCGAGTAATCCGGACGCCGGCCCAATGCTTGAATTTGATTTAGAGCCTAGACTGTTCAGGATCTTGTTTGCCTCTTTGATGTCTGAGGCTACCAAGTAGATAGCGTTCATCTCTGTTATTTCACCCTTCATCAATTTCTGGACGATAGTTGCTGCCGCTTCTGGGTCGTAACCTAACTCGGTCAAGTTTGCTCCCGCTTGGATTGCCATAGAGATCAATTCACTTTTTGCTGAATATGGGGACTCGCCTTGGCCTACTCTCTCACGAATAAGATTTGAAAGGCTTGAAGCCAATCCCTTGAGTTCGGCTTGGACCTGTGGTTGGTTAACCAGTTCTGCTATGATGTCGGCTGCTGTGCCTGCGGTTCTGCCTAATCCGTTTACTTGGTTAGCATGTCCAACTGCTGTGCTGAAATTAGTTGATGCTTGTTGATTGTTGGTATTTCCTGCGTTGGTTACTGTTGCAGATTGTTGCCTAATTGCCTGTTGGAGGTCGTTTGCATTCCAATATTCATTCTCTGCAAGGTTCAACATTCCATTTCTAATCGTTGCCATGTCGTTGCCGACTGTTATTGGAGCTTGGATTCCGTCTGTTGGACTTTTGAAATCGAAATATCCTACGGGTGCTGGAGAATTGTTGATCCAATTTCGAGCAAACCAAGATTGGGTGTTCGTCTTGACTTTCGTATCTTCTCTCACAGGTAGTGCGATGATTTTGTGAAGGGATTCCCTTTGATACAGATATTGCCCTCTGCTGATTTTGCCTGCTGCGTATCTCTTTTCCAATTGGGCAAGCGTTTCCCTTGCGGTTGTTGCCTCTCTTCTACTTACTATTCTCTGCATCAATCATCCCTCCCTTTGAATTGAAATTCTAATCCCGAGTTCGAAAGGTGATTTACTAGAGATTCAAGTTCATTTAGAGGTCTGCTGAAATCAAATTTGATGTTCATGTTGCCTGCGCTGAAATTGGCAATAAGGCCTGCACCTGTTGATTCAACGGTTTGGGCAGATACTCCCTCGGTTAGAATTTCTTCAATCATGTTTCTGTAAGCTTCGGTTCTTTCAGTTCTCGACATATCTAACAATGCCATGACCCTTGTTGCTCCTGGAACCCATTCCTGAGAAGCACCGAACTTCGCAATCTTCTCTACTAGATCGTATTCATCATCGCCCAATGCGTCTCCAATGTCGTCCATTGCGGTCAAGAAGGCTTCGTAATCCTTCACAGTCTCTGCGCTCACAATATTTTCCCCGACCATTCTTGATGTTGCCCTGCCCGAAATTGCTGCTTGGGATAGTTGCAGGTTCTTGAAGAGGTATCTTTCGATGTCTCGTTGTACATCAGTTAGATGGCCCCCGAACACCTTCACAATGTCCTCTGCCCTAAATGCAGGGATGTTTGCTGCCGTGCTTCGAGCGTTTTCCAATTGTGTACGGGCTGATTCTACAATCCTTACTTTGGTTCGAAGGTAACTGCTTGTTTCTTGGATTGCATTATTGATTTCGTTTATCTCTGCTAATGTGCGTTGTTCTTCGGCTAGAAGGCCCTGATATTGGTTTGTGACTGCTGTTAGCCTCTGTCTGTTCATTCTGACTGCTGCTTGAACTTGGCGGACTTCGGCTTTCGAGTTTGATGTTGTTCTTTCTCTTTCCAACTGTATTCCCAGATTTGAGAGTCTTTGGTGAAGTTGCATATTTCTGTTTCCAAGTTGAGATGCCTTGTTGCTTAGGGTGTTCATTTCTGCTGAATGCTGAGTAATGCTTCCTGCTGGTTGGAGGTTCTCTAATGCTTGAAGTCTGTTGAGTGTTTGCTGCAATTGCCTTCCTACTGTCTCCTTCTCTAAGGACATCGATTTCATTTCCTGTGCAAGTGAGCCGTATTCTTGAAGTCTGTTTTCAAGGTGAGCCGCAGTTTTCTCTCCTTCTTGTAATTCATGCTGAATCTGTTGGATTTGCATTGTTAACCCCCTTAGATTGGTTTGAATCTGTGAGATTTGGTGAGTCGATGGCTTCTTGGCTTCCAATGCGATTAGTTCGATGTTCAATCTTTGGATCTCTGCGTTGCCGTTTTGTACGGTATTGGCAATGTTAGCCAGTGAGGATTGTGAGCGCAGGTGGTGAGTTGAAGAATCTAGTATCATCTTCACGGGTTTTTCAAATGTAAACGCTGCGAATTGGCTTTTCCCTCCGTCTGGTGCCTCTTGGACTATACGAATTGCGCCTCCGTGATACCCAGTTAGGGATATATTCCCATTGAGAGATATTGTTTCCCCGATTTTCCAAAGACGGTCTGCCAAAAGAACTCGGTATGGGCCGTTGATTAGTTCCATCAATTGGGTGAGGGCGAATGTTATGTCGCTTTCACTTGCGTTTATCTTCCCTCTGTCTTTCATGTTTTTCACGAGTCTTGGTGCTTGTTCAGCCCAAAATCCGTAGTAAGGGAAATTTCCTCTGACTTCTCCTGATGGTATTTCAATCGTTAATCCTGTTGCGTTGTCTATTTTCTTCATGAGTAATCCTCCAGATATTTTTCTATGTCGTTTGCTATTTCAATTCGCCCCCACAAGAAACCTGAGATAGTGCTGCAGACAATTAATGATGCGTATGGATTAGATACGATCTTCGTTGCCACCTGTAGCACATTCATTTGGTTCAGTCCTCCGGCATCATATCGTCATCATCGAATTCTAGCATTTTTCTGGTTGCGAACTTCTTCGCCCCCCAAAAGGTCAAACCTGCGAGGGCTATACCTCCGAGTCCATAGAATATCTTCTTTCCATTGGATTTGCCAAGGTTTGTGTTGCCTAGTGCTCCTGAAACATGAGGTATCACCGCTCCTTGAGTAAATGGTGGAGGGTTGAAGTTTGGGTTCACTACAGGATTGACCCCCGATAGACCAGAATTATGTGAGTGAGTGTAGCCTTCTGTTCCCTGCGTCTCACCGCCTGGATATTGTTGCCAATGATTCTGTACTGGTTGGGAGAATTCATGGAAGTGTTCTTGTCCGGTTTCTCCTAGGCCACTTGGGGCTCTAGAGATGTGTCCAAGCCCCGAACCTGCTCCGGCAGTTGGTTTTGGGCGTTCGCCTTCTTCAATCATTTTTTTGTACATTCTTGGGTCCATTTGTTTCACCTAAATTTTGTTGGAATTAATCTCTGTTCTCGGGGCCTCAAATCGTAATCCCGAACGATTAGGGGAATGTATTGGGTTACCTTGACTGAATGCCCAACGGGTAGAGGGTGGATAAGTTCGATTGGAAACCAATCGCTTCCGTATATTGAGTTTGGTTGAATTGTTTTTGTCGCAAGTAAAACATGATTGTATGCTCCAGGACTGCCTTCGTCTGCATCGACAATCATCAGCATGGCAGGTCGTCCAGATGCGGCAATGACACAAGCTGCTGCGAGTGCGATGTCATCGCAGTCTGCGCCAGACTCGCCTGCCTGAATATCTCGGATGACTTTCGCAGGAGATTGGAAATACTCTGTGTCGTAAGGGTCATATTGGTATCTGTAAGAACCTTTGTCGCCTTCGAGCAATGGTTTTCCAAGTTCTGAATCGGCTGTGTTGGATGCAAAACTTCCCTGAAAATATCTAGCTACTGCGGCTACCTCTCCTAGTTCATCATAATTTCTTACTGGGCCGAAATCTCCTATCCTGCCGTTGTATAGTCTGCGAGCAAATCTGATTACTTCTGGATCATCTTTGTACTTCTCGCACATTTCTTGTAAAATGGTGAGTGTTTGCACAAAAGATTCGTCTGTTGCGCCCCCGTCTGAGAAGGTATATCGCAGTTGTTGATTGACCCCTCCACGCATAGGGCGGTCATATTGATTTTTGATTCCCCACCTTGCAGATGCAAGGGATGGAGCGAAGGCCGGTGTAACATGGTTCTGCCCCATGTTCATGCGCAACTACATTTTCGCCTTAACATTCACCCGTTACACCGTTACGCTTCATCTTCGTCTTCTTCCCAGTCAAACAGCGATTGTTGACCCTCTGGACGCTCTGGGTTCAGCCCACGCAGTCGCCTTTCGAAGCGTTCCATTACTCGGTTGACTCTTTCTTGTTGCTGTGTTGCGAAATTGTCGAGCCAAGCGTTGAAATTTTGTTGCATTAGTACAATCGACTGTTCCATTGAATTTGATAATTGAGCGGCCATTGTGCCAAGTTGATTTTCTAATTGGTGAGTTATGTTGTCTGTTGCCCTTACTGCGTGTTCTTCAATTGCAACTAGGGATGTGTCAGTCATTGATTGGAATTGTTCCATCATTTCAGTAATTCGATTCATCGTATGATCTATTGCTGCAATCGGAGCGGCCTGGGCTGCGGCTTTTTGTGGCGTTTCGCAGTCAAGGTGAACAAATCCTTCTTTCAGTAATCCGTGAGAGCCGTCTGCCGTGATTCCATCTGTCATTTCTAGCATATTCGGGTCTGTTTTTCTGTTTTTCACAATCTCCTTTGCTAATTCTGGGTCGTGGATCAACAAACCATATTCGGGCTTTTGCCTGTATTCTGGCAATCCTAGGACGAAACCGAGTTTTTTGGTTACTTGAGCCGTTACGCCCATTAATGCTGAACCGACTCTCCCTTCTGGATTGGTGGGGTTCAATGCTTCTTCGACTGAAATGTATACTCTCGGACCTGTGATTCTGATGCTTGGACTCCATTCTGCCCATTCGATTCCGATTTCTTCGTTGAACTCGTCAACAATTGAGTTCCATTTTCTTTTCAAATGCACATTGAATTTACCGATTGGGGAATCATAGGACTCGGATTCCCAAAACCCCCAATTTGAGCGGTGGGTTGCTTTCCCCATTAACGCATACCCTTGTCTTTTTCCTGCCTTTGGCTTAACGCCCAGCCTATCCCATACGGCAAGAGATCTCTCTGGTGGAGGGATTGGATTACCCGCCTTATTTCTTTGGAGCTTTATTGTGAAATCGAGTCTGTGCAGGTCTATTTTCGGTTCAACCCCTGCTGGTAGCCTCGTGGCTTCGGGCGGCAGGGGGGGTTTGCTCACCCCTATGTTGGACTTCAATTCTCGAATTTTGCTTTGTCCAAGGCTTCCTTGAGGGCCTTCGATGTATGCTTTGAATGTTCCAGTTGCAGATCCTTTCCTTACTTGTTTGTAGTGTTCTTCTAGACCTGCTGCTCTCTCTATGAAACCGTCTTGCTGCAAGGATTTTATGTGCTTGGAAACAGTTGCTCTGCCAATGCTCATTTCATCAGCAATTCTTGATGCTATCATTCGGTGATTGATGAGTAGGTCAAAAACGATCCACCTCGCCCTATACCTTCTGGAGCCTTCTCCGGAAAGCCACCACCTTGTTTCATCCTGTGTTTCATCAACCAACTTGAACCCTTCTTACCCTCTGCGGGAATTCAATGTGTTTGGCAACGGGTCTATGAAACCATCGCCTGATTTTTCCCTTGTTTCCCCCTTGTTGCACAAGGTTGGCGCTAACCATCGGGGGGATTTTCAATGGTTATCCCATGTTGAACCTACTGAGGTCATGAAATTACATGGAAAATTGTTCTTTTTGGATGATGCATATTATTTTTCCATCTGTTTCATCTTGTTGAGATCATGGTACTGGAAACCATGTGTGTGAAAAAGTACCTTTTTTGAGTGAACCACATGAGGTTACTATGCGTATCGCAGGGTTTTTTCATGCATAACATCTAATTTTATTTCTCCACTGGAAATATAGGGGGGGGTGTCTTGGACGCAGTCATTATACGACTAAGACACTTGACAGGTTCATGCTCAAGGCTAAACAGATAGTGCTGCTAGACGGGAATGTGATTGAAAATGTCGAGGTTATTCCGACTGAGGTTGGGTTTCTCTTGTTGCTTGAAGAGTCAGGCAAGGCATTTATTCGTGAAATTCCAAAAGAACGCATTTCCTATGTTGATTATGATGATTCCAAAACAATGGATCTGATTAAGGGCATTGCTTTGGTTCCTATTGTCGAAGATATTGAAGAAGTGGATGCGATTTATGAGGAATATGGAGATCTTACTGCTCTTGTGAAGTCAATTGAAGAAGCTGCAGAAGAAGAAGTGGCGATGCCTGATGAAAGCGCAAGCCCTTTGACTAAGAATCCCTATGGTGATGAGTGATGGAAATTATCGATAGTGAAGATTTTGGAGAAGTAGACATTCTTCACCCGGAAGTTTTGCGTGAATTACAGCATTCATGCCTTCATTGTATGCAATTATTGTCCAAATTCATGCAATCTCCGACTTCGAAAGCACATTTTCTTGATGAAGTAGCCAATGAACTAGAAACAATGCAAGAGATTGCTGAAAATTCTGGGTGGTCTGCTGACGAATCTATCCCAATCCCAAGTATCGCTCAACCAGCACAGCGTATGAACTTCGAGCAGATGGCTATGGCTACTGCTTGGACGGGCGTACACGATATGTTGGATTCGGTATTTGGAGAATCATGGAGGGTTTGAAATGGCAAAATACAGTCCAGATGAATTGAAATCGATGCTAAACAAATATTTCACGAAGGTATACGAGCAGCAACACATCGACCAAGGGTATGATGCTGTTGTTGGACAGCCTGTGTGGTATGATCTAAATGGTGAGCCAAAATATTCGGCCATCGGGGAGAAATTGGGCATCGGTGCAGACAAAGTGAAGATGAGTTTTGATAGTTGGTGTAGTGCAGGAAATACGCCTCCTGGACAGGCGGCAGCAGCAAGAAGGCCGACCATAACAGTTGAGCCTTTGCAGATGGGAGTTCCTAGGAATTCTACGGCTTCTCCGTCCGCAGGTTTGAGTGGTGCTGTTCAGACCTTGAATAGCGTTGCTCAGTTGAAACAGGCTGAAATGGCAATTGCAGCCGCAGACAATGCAATGGGAACCAATCAGCAACCCGCATCTGAAACAGGTGCTATCATTCAGGCCTTAACCTCTGCATTGGCTAACAAGAAGGATGATACATCTAGTATGGCTATGTTCATGCAGATGAATCAGCAATCCTCAGAGAGTGCTAGACTTGCTCGAGACTCTGGAGATCAACGATTCACCGCTCTTTTGAATATCATGTTGCAGCAACAAGCCCAGAATCAGCAAATGATTCTAGAATCTATGCGTGGGGGTGGAAGTAAGTCTGCTTTGGAAGAAAAATTGTTGGATCATACTGTTCAGAATATGCTGACTGGGAATCAAAGCCCAGAAGATACCATGTTTACCTCTTTAGTCAATTCAGGGCAACTTCCAGAAATAGGCAAGGGTTTGCTTGATGGTGTTGCCAATGTCTTGGCGGCAAGAAAGCCACCTACTACTCAACAGCCATCTTATCTAGCAGGTCCTGCATCTCAGCCAATGGAACAAGGAGGGGCAATGCAACAACAACCAATGCAACAACAGGTTGTGCAACAACAACCAATGCAACAACAGGTTGTGCAACCTGATGAGTTGAGGCTTTCTTTTGACGAGAAGTGTGGCGTGGTAATGGAAGGCTTTCACAACAACCTACCTGATACCTACAAAGGAGACCCTGTTTACATCGGGGTACTCAAGAAGCAGGTTGAAGTTGCCATCCAAAGAGCCGAAGACCAATTTCCTAACGATGTAAGGCAGCAGTTGATCTGCGCAGATAAAGAAATGCACTTGGTAGTGAATCTTCGCTCAATTGCAGTCAATATTAACAGAATTGTAGTCGGTGAAGTCTCAGTTGAGATGGCTACGCAGGTGTTGAAGGGATTACCAATCTTCGACCAACACTTTAGGGGAGAATCATACGAGTCGCTGATGCAAAAGATTGCGCCATATCAAGCAGCAGACCCACCAGGACAGAAAATGTTTGCGTGGGATATTGAGTTCTTGATGAAGGATGAAGCAGCAAATGCAATACGGCAGATACTTGTCGCGGCTAACAATTAGGGAGTGAAACAATGGCGAAAGATGTAGACTATTACAGTTATGAACTAGACAAACCGATGCTTGGAAAGATTTTGAAAGACACCGTAGGGATGCGTCCCTCATGGCTATGGCGGATCCGCAGATACGCTGGAACTGGAGGCATGGGTTTGAAGAAGATTTACCAATTCATCGATAGGGGATTGATAGACAGAAGAACAGAGGGTTTTGGAGACCGGGCATTGGACGGAGAACTTTCACCGGCTCAAAAGTGGTTATTGATGCACCTGTTCCTGAAAGACGGTGTTCCCGAATTTATTCGAAATAAAGAAGAAGACGAAGACATTCCAGAATTGGTTGAAGCGGAAGAGATTCCAAAGTCCGGTATTAGTGGAATGGTTGGAACTGCTACAGGAGTTGCCTCTGGAGTTGTTGGAGCAGCAACAAAGCCTGTTCGAAGCTTGACCGATATGATGAGCAGTAAGGATGCCGATGAGGAAGTTCAAGACGGTGAGTGAATGCAATGCTCAGATGGATTATAGCAGCGTCATTTACGGCGACTTGCTATGGTCTGTCCGTTATTGAAACAGGATTCTCTGTTGCTCTTTTGGCTGGGATGATGGGTTTATCATTAGCAGAGGGGCGAAAGCATCGTCTTGAGGTTAGGGATGAACTAGATCGCATTAGAACTACTCAATTATTGGAGATTTACGATGGAGGGGCCGAAGATGAGAGTAATTAGGGCTGCAGATGTGGATTGGGAGGAGCAATGGGATGATGAACTCGTTGCTTTGGGAAGCAATGTAGGCCAAAGCATCTCTTCAACAAATTCTCGAAGCCAATTGGAGCGTCAGCGAAGGATGCTTGTTTCATTTACTTGTCTTCTTGTGATTTGTATGCCAATATTCCAGCATTTCTATCCTCAAATCAATGCCTATGTGTTGAGCGCAGCGATGGCGTTCACGATTGGTACAAATCTTACAATCTTCATCATCTCGACTCAAATCGAAGATAAGGCAGATCAGATGGAGCGGAAAATGGAATCGCTTTTGGATGAATTAGATCGTGCCGCAACTGGCCTTGATACTTTTCAGAAAGAACTTTCGGGGGTTAATATTCCTGCTATTGTTGAAACAGTTGAGAGAGCGAGAGAGGAAATGGAACCTAGCCTAGCCCGTTTACAGGATGTATCATGGGAAAACATCTCTTCATTCATGGACAATGCGCTTTCGTTTTGGGAAACCGTTGATAAAGAGCGTTTGGACAAGGTAATCAAGCCATTTTTGACTGATGGTGAAGAATATCGTTTTGTTTCCGCACCTTTGCGAACATTTGATGAATTTGAGGAGGAGGATGACTTCCTTCCTCAATTGCAGGATGACTTTATGCCGGATTTGTGAGGTTTTATCATGGAGGATGGAGCAGATGATGGGAAATTGGTTCCAGTCAAAACTTGTTTTATCCTGTGCAGAGATGTACCTGTACAGATCAAGGATAAGTTGGTTCTTATTCGTAGAGAGCGAGGTTGGACTTCTTGGAAAGATATGATTCTAGAGGTTGTGAAAGAGTGGGGAGTGAAAGATGAAGATGAGTGAATTTACAATACGAGTTCCTGGCAGGCCGATGGCTCAGCCTAGAGCGAGAGCTACCTCGATAGGAGGTAAAGCGAGGGTGTATCAGCCAAATACTGCTGCTGCAAGTAAGGCATTGGTTATCGAACTCGCAGAAAAATGGTTGGATGAACTCGAGAAAGAAGAACCTGAATTTTATTCCACCATTCCATTTCAAGGGCCTGTTGCTGTTCGTATTACAGCAGTCTACCCTTGTCCTAAGACTCAACATCGGAAGCGTGTTGAAACCCCTGCCAAATGGAAGGATAATGGCCCCGACTTAGATAATGTTGCTAAGCATTACCTGGATGCTTTGTGTGCTTCTGGATTAATTGTTGGAGATGACCGACAGGTTGCTTCCCTACTAGTTCTCAAGTTCCAAGCGAAACAAGGCGTTTCTCCTTACACGGCAATAGAGATATGTCCAATGTGAGGTTCAATAATGAGAGCAGATCATGTAGAACAAGTGCTTTCTGTAATCCGAAGCATGTATCGTGAAATTCCTCAAGAGGTTCGATTGAGGAAGTCATTGTTGGCGCTCCGGTTGAAGAGTGGAGCGGAAAAAAAGGTTCGGGATGAGCCGAGAACAAGGTGGATCCATGAGGCCAGAGAGTTCGCTCGAAGCTACATTGCCCAACATGGGAGTGTTAATGTCCACATAATCAGAGAACATCTCCCCTTGCCGCCTACTGTGGATGAGAGGGCAACAGGTGGTGTTTTGAAGCATCCCGATTTCGTAAAGGTTGATGATAAGGTCATCAAAATGTCTAATGGTAGGACAAAAACCATCGGAGTTTACCAGTTGGATGGTGACGAAGATGATGATGATGACTACGGATTTGTTGAATTCTAGCGAAAGTCTCATGTTATTCACCCTCTACCCCCCACCATGGCCGAGAGTGATTTCCAGTTCGCACCCGGCTCTGTTTTACGAAGAAGGTTGAGTTTAGGCGGTACAATGACGAACCCTGATGGGCAATTGTATCATTACGGAGTTGCAAGCCAGTATATTGATTCGAATGGAGAGCAAATGGTGTATCAATTTGGAGGGCCTTATCCTGGAGATGCACCTTACAAGTCGGCAGGAGTTAAGATCCTCAACAAATTATGGCCCCCTGTTAATTCCAATGGTTACACTGGTACTCATATCGGTCTAACGCCAATGACTTACTTCTCAGAGGGGAGAGATGTAGAAGTTGAAACTGTTCCAGATAATGCCATCCCTGTCCTCAAGAGGGCGGATTCTCTTATTCACCACAATGGCTACAATCCTGCGTTTAGGAATTGTGAGCATTTCGCAAAATATTGTTTGACTGGAAGTTGGGCTAGTAGGCAAGCGTTTGGCATGTCTATGAAAGGTGCGGTTTGTTTGGGTCTTTTTGGGCTTGCTGGCCTTGCGGCTTGGAGTAGAAGGCGATGAACTATTGTTCAACCTTCATCGCACACTTCAATAACCGATACACACTCCCCGTTGTTATGGCAGGTAAAATTTCCACCCAAATGAGATTCAATGGAGAAGCAATTCTCACAATTGATATGGACGCAGATGAGACAAGGGCTTGGACCCAGATGAATACAGCGCAGCGCAACAATGCTGTTCAATCGATGATGGGGCGCATACTAGGTCGTCCTCAAACAGTAGCCAATTTTGCTAGTGTTCAGCCTATTGGTCGAGATGTTGCCAGTAGAGAGGCGGCAGAAGCGGCCAAGCCCAACTATGGCCTTTCTTGCAGGCGTATTTTGAAGGCAATGCATCAAGCAGGGGAGCTTGGTTTGACCGATGAAGAGGGGCAGGATCTTCTCCATATGACTGGGAACAGTTACAGGCCAGCCCGTGTGGGTCTTGTGAAACTAGGATATACTGCAAAAAGTGGGGGTTTTCGTTTAACCCGTTCTGGGCGTAAAGCCAATGTTTGGGTTGCTTTGGTTGAACCTAATCAAGTAGAATTAGATGTTGGGGGTGGGGGCGAATGAATGATCCCAATATCCGTATCTTCTCCGAGATTATTCCTACCGAAGAGGTTGATTATGAATTGATGCAGACTATCTGGGATGTTGCTAGAGGCCAATACGGGCATATTTGTAAAGTTGATTCAGAAGACGACCGAGGTTTGTTGGTGAAATGGGCAGAAGGGGATGAACGGCACTATGTACGAAAGAAAAACCTGCATTGGGTTGGTTCACATTGGATTTGTGTTCCTCGTCCTTGGAAAATCTATGTGAGTGAATGGGATGATGAAACCCTTATTGCTCAAAGCCATGAACTTCAATCGGAAATAATGGTTGAGGGATTCTCTATGGAATCGGCTGTCTCCAAGGTTCGAGGCAAGGGATTGTTTAGCATGTTCAGACTTCATCGTGTTGAATTGCGGATAGATGCAATTGCCCTTCTTCGAGGGCTGGAATGGGACTTATCCCCTAATGGGCCATTTTCCTCTGCCCTTGATCTTGAAATCTCTCCTGTTACATTGGCTCAAACCATGAAGGATAGTGTGATGGTAAATCTTGCTAAGGAGTTGGATAATGCATGGGATAGAGGCGCACCAGAGGGTATTTGGTGGGTTGCTGGCGGTTCTGGTGAAGTTTGGTGCTCGGATTGCATCAAACCTCAGATGAGATGCTGTTGTGTTGGGGAATAATGATGCAGAAGCGTTTGGAGGTTCGGTGCAAGTGTGGTTTGTTTGGCAGACTCACTTGGACTGGGGCTATTCGAGATGGGAAACGGGTGTGTAAATTCGTTTGCGGCTGCGATAATCCCGAAGTTAATTTTGAAGCTCCTTACTTTGACTGGTCGTAGCGACAGTTTCAACATAGAGTGGTTCTTGCGACACACATGGGCAGATTCACTATTTGGACTGATGGCTCTTCTTATGGTAATCCGGGGCCTTCTGGCTATGGTTACCAAATTGACTACAATAAGAAGACTGTGAGGGTGGGTTTTGGCCCTCTAGGCCGAGCTACAAACAATGTTGCTGAATTTGCTGCAGCGTTGCGCTCTTTGGAGCATACTTTTGAAATTGCAGGTGAACTCAAGTTGGATCTGAAAAAGCAGAATGTCTTGATGAAGACGGATAGCGAATTGCTGGTAAAGCAGTACAATGGGCAGTACAAATCAAAGAACAAAGAACTTGCAGGATGCTTGAAACAGATTCATCGGTTCGCAATGATGTTCAAAGCAGTCAAAATGGTGCATATCAAGAGAGAACTGAACGGTACTGCTGACTATTTGGCTAATCAGGGGTCTTTGGTTTCTCAGTCAATGACTTGATACGACTGAAATACATCGGATTAGTATGGCAGATGATTGGGCTTCGAGATTTATGCCTTCAACTGAGGGTGAATCCAAGGAAGATAATGCATTAGACGGTGAAGATATTGTTCAAGACGATACGATTAGATTGTCGGATCAAGTTTTGATGAGTGCTCTTGATATTCTTCGCAATGATGTTCAAACGGGTGATTCTGAGATCAAAGAGTTTATTCTTTCTGTAGTGGAGGTTCTCGGACACTTAGGCAGTCGCCTAGATGAGATTGAAGGGTTGTTAGTTCGTAAGTTCGGGCAGATGGAAGCAACTCTTTTGCAGCCCCCTCCCGAACCAATGACGAATGTTTTCGATGAATTCCCTGAACTTGTTGAGGAAATAAGACAAGAAGCCGAAGGTGATGCAGATATGCCAGAACTCCCTGAGACTCCAGGCGAACCCCTCTGCGATGATGGGATAGAACTGAAAGATTACTTGGCTCAGGAAGTTACAGACGCCTACGAAGATTGGAAAAATCCCGATAGCGATGGTTCTTGGCAAAAGTTTGTGAAGGTTTGCGGTGGACCCGTAAAGGCAAAAGAGTGCCGAGAGATTATTGAAGATAGCCTTCCGTCTGGAGATGGAAACACCTCTCCTTGAGTAATTGCCTAAGTGAGCATTATACGGCTGGCCTCCATAGCGGTGTTATGGCCGCAGACATGGTGATGGAGCATCTCGCCAAACTTCGTGATTCCATATTGCCAAGACATGTAATGGTAACTGACTGGTGGCTTTTGGTTTTAGCAGAAATGTTTGGTTCTGTTGACCCCGATTCACTTGAGCCGCTTAGTGATAATTACAGAGAAGGACTTGACGAGGGTTCCATCGTCTCCATCTTAGACGAATTGCAATCCACACTTGAAAAACGCAGGATTAGCCCAGGAGAGGCAGTTGGAGTAATTGCAGGACAATCACTTGGCGAGCCCTTCACACAGGCAATTATGAGGACTTTTCATTATGCGGGTGTTTCGACTGGCGTAAACCCCGAAGAAGCCCTGACTAATGCAGTAGGCCATCATCCCAATCATCATCATTCAATTGCGGTTGCATTAGATCCCTCTATTTCTTCCAATCAAAGCAAGGTTGAATCGCTTCGAAGAAAGTTGTTGAGGTTCCGTTTGGGTGATTTCTTTGATGTGATGATTGAATCCGAGTTCATCAAGGATGATGTGAGGATGATGGAGCTTGAGAAAGAAATGGCGGAGTTTGATGACGACGACAAATACGAGGTTTCCTACAAGCAATCTCCACTTTTCCCTGATGAAATGATTGAGGTTTCTGGCGAACCCCTTCCTGCCTTTGGTAAATTGTTAACAGAATACAAGGATTTGAGAAATAAACGAATCGACAATATGCAGATATTGTATGATGGTAGGAAAATTCGCATTGTTATGAAAACGGCTGAGTTTCCAGCGGACGAAATTCCTCATGGGTGGACTGTGATTGGAACGGGGCGTACTGAGAAGAGTGATGATGGGGAAGAGATCTCTTATTCGTTGTGCGAGCCGATAATGGGTATATCTCGGTTGCGAACTGCTTTGGTTCGGATAATGGAGACATCTCGAGGCAAGTTGAAAGATGTGGGAGATGTTCCCGGACTGTATTCTAGTGTTCGCTTTTTTGACGATGGGGATGATGTGATTGTTGCCTATCCAAAGGTGAGGTCCAATCATATTTTGGCACTTACTCGATTGCTTCCGCAATTGGAATTATGCGGGGGTTGTTATTCGGCCCTGCAATCTTTCAAATTACAAACCCTTCGGGGTTTGGGTAAAAATGTCAAAGCCCCAGATGTTGAAATTAAATCAGATGAGGAATTAACGCATGTTGAGAAGTATTTCAAGGAAATTTTGAATGATCCAACCATGTTTGCTGCAGATATCGCATCCTTAGATAAGAAGAATTTGCAGGAACTTGAAAAGAAGCGCAAGGAAAGTGAAGAGGCAAAGCAGAATCCCCACCTTGGATATGGCTATGATGTTGGGAAGGGTGCTGTAGGTATTGAGAAGAAGGAATTTACCTTCCAAGAGGTTAGTCATTCTCGTACTTGCCAAGAATGCGGAGGGGGCTGGTGGAATCTCAATGCTGCAATGGTTAGAGTTGGCGGAGGTTCCTACGAAGAAGAGTCATGGGAAAAGGAAACACGCGCAATATCGGATTTAGACGACCATGATTACCTCAAAATGACTAAGTTGCAGCATGATGTTCACGGAAATACAGATCCAACGAATCCCTCAAATTGGTTTTTCCCGAAGAGGATGGCGCAATTGAGGGTGAATTGGCCTTACAGTCGTCCAGGTGCTTACTCAGATGTTCCGTTACAGTATCATCATTCTGGAAAATTAATTGCGAGTCCATCATATGGGGAGTTCTTCCTTGTTCTCAAGTATTCTAACCCCAGTTGGTTGAAGGATGTGAAATGGGGTGAAACAAATGAAAACAAATCTCCAGGGCATTTTGCTAATTGCATGAAGTTGCCTGAAATAGATTTTTTGAGGACGACAACAAATGATGTTCACCAAGTCCAAGCTGTTCTCGGTTTGGAAGCGGCTCGAGTTGTATTATTCCAGAACATTTACAATATCCTTTCTGGGGGTAAGTTGATGTCTGGTTCTGATGCTCCTATCGATCTATCCCATTACCTCTTGTTAGTGGATATGATGTGCGAGGGTCCGACAATCAAAGGTGCTCAGAGCGGAACTGCTAGTCGTCAGGGTGCTGCATCGACAAAGGGTTCTGGTTCGGCTGTTCTCTCTATTGCGTATGAACAGGAAGTGAAAGTAATCATGGATGCTGCAGTAAGAGGGCTTCGAGATCCTCTGTTGTCGCCAAAGAGTGCTGAAATTGCAGGGGTCACTACTGCAATGGGGTCTGGATGGGATAACAGGGGTGGCAGATTTGAGGCCGTTAAGGGGCTGGAGATGGATTACCTCAAGAAACAAGTTAGAATGGCTTCTGAGGAACTGCAAAGAGCCGCCTTTGAACTTGATATTGCATGGTTTACTACTGAGACTGAATATGGAGTGCAGATGTTATTCATACCCTCTGTTCCAGACGAGGGTACTGGTATTGATTACGGTATTCCAGAGGTTACTCGAAACATGCTACGGGAGAAGTATGATACTCTGATGGCTGATTCTAATTTCAAGGCTGTTTATCAGAACTACACCGACTTATTGGTTGAATATGAAGAAATGTTGAGTTTGCATTTCGACAAGGCTGGAGTGCCTATTGGTCTAGGCAAGCCTAGATATCCCGACTTCCCAGATTCACAAGAAGCCTAGGAAGAATTTCTTGGTTGTTTCATTTAACTCGGGGTTGGTTTCCTCTTCTATGATTGAATCGATTACTTCTTCTGTTGCCTCTAGAACTTCTTCTACTTCTTCAAGCAGTTGAGGGTGTTCTTCGTCAATCATTTCTGCAATCTTGTTTTGGGCGGCAAACTCTTCCGCCACATCATAGGTTTCAAGGACTTCTACTTCTTCCTCTTCTCTTTGGATTTCTTGGGTCTCCTCTTCTTGATCTGCTTCAATTCCTCGAGGTATGTCGTATTCCCCTGCTTTGTATTGCGCCCAAAGCTTCGATATCTCTGATTGTTTCTGTCCTTTGTGCAAACTCCTGAACTCGCTCCATTTCGTCATGAGTCCACCGATAGGGTCGAGTCGTTTGAAAGTTGGGTATGGCAAAATAGGGAAGATGCCCTGTTGGGCAATGCAAATTGGGTGGGGCCTAAATGTGACCCCCACGCGAAAAGCGTGGGGGTGAGCGGTGTTCAAACTTGAACGGCTGGCAACTTATCCTTTGGGAATCGTTGCTCTGGCAGGAATCGGCCTACAATATCCCTCCTCTCTCTCTTAGAGTCGAATAAGGGCCAAAGGTAGGCGTAATTTCCCGGATGCCGGTAAGTTCTAAGTGAAGATTTTGCACGATTCACGAAATCAACTGGTGATTCGTTTACGCCCATTATCTTGCCCGTATGTTTTTCAATCCATTCTCGAGCATAACCATTACCTGACTCCATGTTCCTCAACTTTGAGACCATTCGGGGATCAACTGAAATGCCTTCATCTGTTAGTACGAGGCGTTTCTTGTTGCTCATCCCTACGAATCTCCCGTTGTGGGCTTGGTAAATTGTCCCAATGTGTCCTGGCATGACTCTCTTTCCACTTATCGAGGTTCTCGCCACAGGATCAGAGAACGAGAGAATGCTTTGAATCTCAGGCTTCTCGGATTTCAAGTGCTTGAAGGCTCTCGATAAGAACCAAGTCTCACCGTTTCCCGGCACATCGTCTAGGAGGACGAATCTTCCTAATTCGGACGAATTGTAAATTGTTCCATCTTCGATGTATCTTGCGAAAACTTTGTTGTTTGAGGGTATGCTGAATGTAGCTACTCCACACAACTCATGTGTTCCTTTGATTCCATCTCTGTATAGCCCAACATTGAGTTTCTGGGCAGGGTAGGACTTCTGATAGTGATGCTCACTAACGAACTCCTTTGCTATGCTTCGAGGTATGACCTCTGCGAAGTAGCCGTCTTGTTCGACTTGGATTACTTCACCTGCAGGTCGGTATGAATGTCTGCCATTTCTCCATCGTTGGCATTTTTCTTCTTCTGTATTTTCTTTATCATACATGAGCGGTTATTCTTCTTCCGTGTATTCTTTGTTAATTCCAAATAGAAAACGGCCTCCTTGATTAGGAATCCTTCGGAACCTTGGGTCGGCTCCTAGATATCCTGCAACAGCTTGATTTGCTATATCGCAAGATCTACCTGCTAATTGCCGAACTCTGTCGGCCAAGTCTGCAGATGTCAATTCCAAATCTCCATCCGACAGTACAAGGAAGGCGTAATCTCTGAATCTTTCTTTCTTACTTGCCATGAGCGGTTAGATGGTATTCATTCCTTCAACCATTCAGGAACTTCCACTTTATCGTAGCGGTGATGATCTTGAGCGTACATCGCAATTCGGTCCCAAGTCCATCTTTCGAATCCATTCTCTGCAGTATTTGGAACAAAAGTTGATCCATCGATTCTGCTGAGTTCTATGGGTTCTTTGCTTTGTAGCATATTGTAGAACTCTTCTAGTCCAAGTTCATCTGCTATGTTTTTGACCTGTTCCCATTTTGGAGCAAGTCTCGCCTTGTTTTCGTCATCAAACGCTTTACAGATTTCCAACCATTGTGGCCGGGTATCTCCTTTGTGGATGATGCCGTCTTCTTCTGCAATCTGTAGAGCGTTCATTTGTGTGACGCTCCACCCTCCAGTTTTGTAATCAAGGCATTCTTCCCAAGTCATTCCTAGACATATTGCTGTCAACGAATGGATGATGTGCTTTGAAATCGCTTCATCATCATCTCCGCAATGAGAGATTTCGCATAACAATGTCCAGAGTTCTTGGCGTTGTTTGTTGATTGATTTTTCATCAGTCATGAGCGGTTCAGACCTCCAAGTGAACTTGGGTTACTGTTCCTTTGCATCCCTTGACTCCGCAATCCGACTTCTCGCCATCAATATCCAACCCCGGCAGGGGGATGATGTTTTCAGCGAAGTAGTAATTGCATTTGTCGCAGGTTCCAAAAAGAACCTTGTCAAGGTTCTGTGACTTCCCGAATTCTAGTGCGTGGTATTTGGCAGATTCGTAGTCTTCTCTTTTTTGCTTAGGCGTTCTTTTTTTGGGCATGAGTGGTTGTCTTAGGCGGGTGTTAATGAACTCATTCATTCTTCTCCGGTTCAGACATGAGCGGTTCATTATTTCATTTTGTTCCAGCCACCTCTCGGCCCCTCTTCAAAGAAGCACATTCGGCTGTCCTTTGTCTGTAAATATTCAACAATCCCTTCAACTCTCGCCTTTTCAACTGTATTGTGCAACACTACGCAATCCCATTCGGGTTTGTTCTTGTAGGGTCGTACAGTAGGGCTGTGTGTATTGAAGGTGCCTTGAGTTAACAATCTCACCATCATTAATCCGTTGTTCAGATTTCCTGCTATTTCGCACATGAGGTGTATTGGTAATGCATATCTTGTCATGAGCGGTTATTTTGGAGGGCGAATGATTCTTCCTTGATGGTTTTCAATCATCCACTCCAGTTCTTCGATTTCATCATCTTCTCTTGCTAGATCTCTCGACCTTCTGCCGGAAGTGAAGTCTCGGATTCTATCGGCTTTGTGCTTGAGGCTCCGCAGGAAGGTTCCGTATTTCCATGCTTTATTCTCCAAGAATTTAGCATGTTCTTCCGTTAATTCCTGACTGGGCTTTTCAAGCAAATCTTCTATGAATCCATACATTTCTTCTAAATCGAAATAATCCTCTTTTTTCGTGGCAATAGGTCTTCTCGCCTTAGCCACGGCTCGGATTCCTGATTCTCTGTGCTTTTTCCAATCTTTCAGTTGTTTTGAAAGTGAACAATCTCTATTCTTGTAATTGGAATTCTGATATCCTCCATGTTCTTGATTTACTCTCTCATCGAGTTCGTCATCCGTAATAGGAAGCAACATTCTCAGGGTGAAGGAACTGTAAATGTTCTTTTCCCCTGTTTCAGCCTTAATTTCCTCTTGGATCTCTTTGTCTCCATTGTAAGAGAGTATTTTTTCAACTTGAGTTTTACAGACATTGATTCCGTGTCTATGGAATACCTTCACTATTGCTTGGAAAGTCTTGATATGTTCTGCGAGCCTACCTGCATATGCATCCTGATACGGGGTTCTTGTTTCACCCTCGTATGTGGTGGTCTCGCAATTTTCAATTAATTCTGTAGATTCTTCAAGTTCATCGTTTTCCGTTTTGATGAGGCTTTCTAGTTCCTCAAACAAATCTGGTTCTGCGAATTCTAACATGAGCGGTGTTTTTATCTGTCATTCTTCTCGTGTGGGCAGTCACAAACTTTCCATCCATGATTCTTACAACGCCCATCCCTCCATGAGGGAGCGTTTGTTGCATAATTCACTATGGATGTTTCCTCCATCCCATACTTCTTTTGAAATTGGCTTAGAAGTTCTCCTACCCTGTCGTACCCACCCTGGCGGGTGTAATCCTTCGGGTTTGAGCCTACTTCTGCTATATCGAGCATCAGTTTATTCCAATCCTCTACCAACACCTCAATGTTAGCATGGTCTGGTCTCATCTTTGCCATTTTCTTTCCATCTTTAGCCCAATACTCGAATACTTCTTTCTTGGTCCTTGTTGAATAAGGCGTTGGATGTATTTCATAGATCCAATTCCTCAAGTGGGCTTTTGGTAATATCATCTTTTCAGACATGAGCGGTTCATTTAATCGGAATTATGCGATTACTCTTGGGTCTGTCCAAACAATTTCATCATCCTCTTCTCCAGTTTGATGAAGGGTGTTGGTTCTAATTCCTATCTCTGCTTCGTATTCTTCGTTGTCACCAGTCAAGGTGACATTGTTCAACATGTATGGGGTAAATCGGTCTGCTCCACGCATCCGAATCTCCGTCAATCCTAGTTCTGGGTAGTTATCTTGGAACCACTTCAAGAAGTTTTTCAAATTCTTAGTCATTCCATTCCATTTGCAACTTTGTGCCATGTGAGCGGTTGGGGTGAATGTGCCGTAGCTCCACTTCTCTCCGTTTATCCTGATGAAGAATCCTGCGCCCTCAAGTATCTGATTTATCATTTCATCATCTACTGGTAAGGGTTCGCAGAAATCATCTCCACCTACAGCATCAATGGCATTATCGTAGTAATCTTCATCCTTCTGGGGATTATGTTCCTTTGCATAGGCGATCATGTTGGTGCTGTTCTCTCCTGGAAGGGTCTCCTTGTTTCCTGACATGATGTAGATGCCTGAGTCCTTTACGAAATCAATGTGCATCTCAGTTGTCATCTCGGGCATCAATCCGTATGGATTAGACCATTCCTTTGCTTCTTTGGTGTGTTTGAAGATCTGCTTCAAATCTTCTGTTGGTTCAAAAATTAATTGTACCATGAGCGGTTATCTTAATTTACCTGTGGGAACTTATCATCTTCATATTCTGTAAGTTCTAACTGTTCCCACAGTTCTTTTGCATGTTCTTCCATCGGTATTGCTGATGAGCAAACCTTTGAGAAAAAGCGTTGTTCCTTGTTGATGCAAGCGAAGTGTTGAGTATATCTGTCCTGTTGGTATTCCATCATTCTAAACATCTCATACTTCTCACCGTTTGGTAGTGAGACATTTCCCCAAGCTTCAGGAGGGAGGCATTCAAGCATCTCCCACCAAATGTTCTCAGGGATTTCTTCCCATGCTATGTCGTAACGCTTCTTGAGATTGCTATCGATTAATTCGATTGCTTCTTCAAAAGTTATTTGTTCCAATTTTGGGTCTTCTTCCATCATTTCTTCTACCGTTTGCTTTCCCCATGCGGAAACCAGCACTTCGCCTTCTTTGATTAAGATCGTGTGCATGTTGGTTTCTTTTGGGTTCATCAATACTGGTTGATTGCTTGGAATTCTGCCTAAATCTGTTTTGTAAATTTCCATGAGCGGTTCTCATTTCTGTGAGAATTCTAACTTCTTCGTAAGCTTTGCGAGGTTTCGCATATCTTCGATGTCTTCCTCATTTAGGAATCCTTTCTCGAATTGGCGTTGATTCGCATTTAGTCTCTTTGCTTCATTGGGGTCAGAAAGCAGTCTTCGTCTCCAACCCGTAGGGATCTTCGGCCAATCTCCCCCTTCTTCCTCTGGGAGTAATACCCAAAGGTGGTATTGATTGGCTTCATCACAAATCCTGTTCATTGCA
Source organism: Methanobacteriota archaeon (assembly GCA_014240385.1). Taxonomy (GTDB): domain Archaea; phylum Thermoplasmatota; class Poseidoniia; order Poseidoniales; family Poseidoniaceae; genus UBA226. Next base: position 28,844 of record JAAZXA010000068.1, read on the forward strand.
GGGTAGAGTTCGAATGCTTCTGCGTCTCTGTGGACGAGTTCATTCTTTATTCTCATCATATCCCTCCAGTCGTGCGCTGAAATCGTTTTATCATGATTTTTGATTGATAGTTGAATAAATCGTGGGTATTCTTTCTCTTTATCTTCATCATTCCAATCTCCTCGTTTGGTGGGATGGTCTGCATTGTAAATCAAAACTTGATATCTTGAGTTCACCCAGCATTCATCTGCTCCTGCATAACCGGTGTTTCCAGTTATGGTCGGTAGGTCTACTCGTTCCAACGGAGTCCATTCTGGTTTCCTGCGCTGTAATTCATTGATGAGGTGTTCATCTGAGTATCTTTTCAATCTCTTCCGGTCACCCTGACTGAGACCTCTAATTTTGTGCTGTTTAGTCATGAGCGGTTCAATCATTCAGGGGAGATGGTCTTTGCCCAGCGGATTAGTGCAAGTTCTCTTGCAACTTTGTCGCTGAGTAACATGCACCCAATGTATTGGTCTAGGGCTTGAAATTCCTCTTTTGCTTTTTCACAAAATAATTCATTTTCCTTATTGCCTGCACAGATCGTTCTTATTTTGTGTAGGCTGTAGCGTAAATCAATCACTTCTTCCTCGATTTCCTTCATGAGCGGTTTCAATTGGGTTTCATTTGAATCCAATTGTAGAGTCTCAAGAACTCGTACATCACATTTCCAGTTGGGTTTTCTGGATCGTGTGTTGAGGTTCCTTTGATTCCAAAATATTTCTTCACATCCTTCACCCTCCAATTTGAGTTTGGTTGGATATGTGGCCCACCTGGACGGATTTCCTCCGTTTTGGGGTCGTAGCCAGTCCATAGGGACAGGTCTCGGTGACTGATTATGAGGTTCCACATGGCTCCCCCCATTGGGTTGCCATTGACGGAAAGGATGTCTTCGCCGTTTTGACGGGCTATCATTTCCTTTTCGAACTGTTCCATGAAAGGGCTTACGCGCATTTCATGGGTTAGGGGTGTTGCATCATCTTCTTCTCGGGGATCTTTCCCGTTAAAGTGATATTCAATGTGTTCATCCGTTAGTTCGTCGTAGAAATCGTAGGTTCTCCATGTTGCTGTAATTACCAGCCCCATGAACCACCCATCTTTTTCGTCATCATAACATTCATGTTCCCACCAAGTAATGAGATTCTTCCGATACAGACAACTTAGAATTGTGTCCATCTGTTCTTCGGTTTTGTTCATATTGGTAGGCATATCGTGACCGAAGACATCGGAGTAATAGGGTTCTCCGATGCCCCAGTTGTACCATCCTGTCTCCTTGAGCCAATCTAGTGTTTCTTTTTCTGCTTCCGTAAGGTGCATTTTGTTTTTCATGAGCGGTTTGTTGATAGACCGGCTACCTTTGTTGAAGGTTGCCGGATATAATGTCACCTCCAAGTGAAGGGGGGCAGGGGGATTTCCGGTGAGGCTTGGGTGGCCTCCCTCTACCCCCTGTCTCCACTTATTCTTCATAGCGTTCTTCATAATCATGAATCTTCCAAGAGCCAACGGTATTTCCGTTGATATCTTTGATTCTTCCTTCCCCGTGTCCGTTGGCAATCATATCGCAGATGTCTGCGAAAATGCGCCTTGTCTCTGGTAAAGGGGTTTCATTGAACGCTGCGTTGTCTATGTTGTATTCGATTTCAATTTTCGACATGAGCGGTGGATGGTGTGTAGGTCTGACATGAAGACAAATGTTCCCATACTATCTTCAATATTTTGATTTTCATTTCTTTCCTGATGGATCTGTTATTCTGGACATAGTCTCGAATCTCATCCCATCTGCTTTCGTTTTTCCCTAGTTTGTTTCTAGCGTGTTGTTCTAGCATGAGCGGATTAGACATCCCAACAAAGGGGCGTTCGGTTCTCCTTTGCAATTCTCCTGCAAGTTGCACAGGGGATTTTTCCCCCGTCTTTGACTATCTTTCGTTCCTTCTTGCTAAGATATGAAGTAAACGGTTTCTCTCTGTTGCATATTGAACAGTTGTACCATCGTGGCATGAGCGGTAATGATGGATCGACTTGTCATGAAGGAGATCGCAGCGTTTAAGGGTTGCAGACTATCCGATTGTCATAGGCTTCTCGAATAGTCGAGAGCGAATCATCTTCTTGGCCCTCCTTTCCTTGACTTAATATCCTGCATCTTACCCAGCTACTAATTACTGAGATTACTCGCTTTGGTGTCGTCCAAGGATTGGACACCTATTGCTTCAATCCGTTCATATTCGCTGTGAGCGGTGTTCAGATGTAGTCATCTGAACCTTCTTCTCTGATGCCCCATCGACCAACTTCAATCTTAATTGAAGGTAGGTAATGTTCATGGCAATTCTGTATCTCGAATGCAAGCATTCCATCGGGTTCGGAATCATAAGCACCATATTTGCGCCAGACAGACAATAATGCTCGCATTTGTGTCTGTAGGCTCTTTGCAAGAAGTATTGCATTCTCTGTGTCGATATCATATCCCAAGTTGGTGGTTGCCTCGCTGTAGGTGTCCTTCGCCATGATGGTGAAAGATTCACTCAACATTGCTCCTACTGTTTCACAATCCATGCTTGCAGTATACAGTTGCCATGTTTGGGCATCTAGTTTACACTTGTAGTGTTTCATGAGCGGTGTTGTTATGGTCCTTCCACATCAACTGTGTCGTTCCAAGTGCAACTGGTAATGTGGTCCCATTCAACTCTTTCAGCGTCTTCACCATCAACATTCCAGGTATGCTCCGTTAGAGCATTTCTGAAATCGTAGGATGCATACGATAGAGCGTTGTAAGCTTCTTCGGTAGCATCGCTGTTGGCTTTCACGCCTTTGGCGTTCGCATCTCCACTGCAGTACAGGCGACTTAACGCCCTGAATAGTAAGATTTCCAACGGTGATGGTGTCCAACTCATTGCTCGTTGGATCTCTTCTTCTATCTCTAACTCTGCTTCGTTGCGGCTGTGCGGTGAGCCTGTTTCGTTGTGGGCGACATGCAGTTGCCAGTCGTTGAGCGCCTCTAGCGCATCAGCGGGTCTATCTTTTTCTCCTAAGATGTCGCTTAATCTGTTCAAGGCCTCAGTCAAACTTGGAATCGTATGATTCGCAAGATGTTGTCCTGCCCTTGTGTTTAACCAATTTCTATTAGTCATGAGCGGTTTCATGTGGGTCCATTGGATTCTCCGTATGCGCCACTTGGTAGAGTCCATCCTCCCCTGGAACGAATCAATTGTCTTTCTTCAATCCATGCCTCGACGAGGTATGTGACGCCTTCGTATGGTGTTCCTTTCTCTACCAATTCTCGGACACTCACGCCTTGCTTGATTGTAAAACCGAATTCTTCTTCGTATTTCGCAATCTTCTCCACCATTGCTGGATAGAGTTCGGCGGCTGATGCCCATTGATTCGCATTTCCGAATATGCAGGTAATGCATGACAGTCTGCCCCATCCTAGCCAGTATGCTGGATGAGCCATGATTCTGTGTTTTTCCATGATTTCCCACACTTGTTTTTCTGTCCAATCGTGAATTGGCCTCCAATGATGCACCGTTCTCAATTTTCCATGACAACGGTGATTCTCGAAGGTGTTGTAGTTGGATCGTGATTTGCTTTCTCCTGCTCTCTCACCAGTCACAACAAGGGTCTTCTTGCCCTTGAATCGTTCTTGGTTGTTGATTGCTGCGCTCATCACATCGATTTTCAAATAGGCACTGCACCATCTTACCCGCAGATCTGCGGAGACTTGTGGAAACTTGCGCCTTGTACCATCAGGGCCTTTACCCCCTGATGAATCGATTGTTCCGTCTGGGTTCTCCCAGAACACCTTGCCTGTCGGGCTGTTATCTCGTAGCATCTCTTGCTCGAATCCGCCATCTCTCCAACTGAAGTAGATGGGAACATTGAATTCCTTTGCGAATTCCCGACAGTAATCTTCTGTTATCGGCCAATCCATGAATGGATCGCTTCCTGGCGCACCATCAATGAGATGGTGCCACAGTTCTATTTTCTCTTTGTCAACACCGTTGTCTAGCAGGTCAAGGAAACAAGCTGTTGAGTCCTTTCCTCCGCTAAAGGCAACGATGATGTAATCGTATTCATTTAGGTTCATGAGCGGTTCATTCCGACAAGGGAATTTCCTTGTTGGTTATTGTAGTTGTGAAACTGTTGTTACTGCGCGTTCGCCTTTAATCACCTTCTGTAAAGCATGAAGGCTGATTACAAGGGGGATGTAGGTTTGCCCATCCCCTGTTGTGTATGTTTCACAGTTTCCCATTTCGTTTACATTGATGGAGATCTTGATTGCTCCACCTTGGTTGCTTCTTCGGGCGTAGCCCACTAGCCTAGCGGGTGCCGTATCATCTTTTTCTTCAATAGACATGAGCGGTAAATCACATTTCGAATTTAGTGATGCCATCATCTTCCGATAATCTCACTTTACGGCCAATCATTGTAGCCTGTTTTCGAAGTGCTTTGATTTTAGCGTGTTGTTCTAGCAGTCCTTCTCCATCTAGCATTGCTATGATTTGGAAGGCTTTTTTGTGCGAACGAATACTATCCAGAATATCGTCAATCTTCGACAATAGTTCCCACATCTCGGGGCTTATCGTCATCTTGACTGCAGTTCTGTAATCGTCTGCACAGAATCCCTTTCCATTAGTTTCTCTTCCTTTGACGAAGTGTCCGTGGCCGATGTGACCGGGGACTGGGAGTTTCGCAAAAATATTCTCTCTAAGGGTTGAGTCGTTTCTGCATATACAGAGGGGATTAGCCCTCATTCTCTCTCTCCCGCCAATACTCCAAGAAGCGGGGGAGAACTGTAGTGTAAATTCAGTTTTCATGAGCGGTCCCTTTAGGCTAGGGGATTTAATCCTTCTTTCCTGATTATTTCAGTCACTTGAAATTGGTGCCGGTGTTTGGTACAGGTTTCGTTAAGAAGGGGTTCCCAATGGGGTGCTAAAAGGGCGTTTTTGTTTCCTGGACATACTCCAGTATGTCCTTTGGTAATATTCTCTAATTCTTCCTCTGTTGCCCAGCCTTCTTCGGGCCAGGTGTGCTCTGCTTTACAGAACTTGCATCGGAAGATTGCTTTTATCTCTGCCATGAGCGGTTCAATTTGTTACTTGCCAAATTGATTCTTTCCATCGTCGGCCTCTGTCGTAACATCTCTTTGTTTCGACCTTGACGAACTCTGGGTTCTTTCCCAAGACATTGTTCAATGTTTGGATTGAGGTTCCTTCTTTGGTATTCATATTGATGTGCTCAAGTATCTCATGTGTTGAGGCATTTCCTTTCTCTTGCACATACTCTATTGCCATTTTCTTGATTCTAATGGAGACCATGAGCGGTTCTATTCGGGCTGTAGAATTTTGTATTGTAACAGGCCCACTTTCAGGAAGTGCCTGATACAATCTGATCTAGATAACCCGTGCGTATCTGCGATTTCATCAATTTGTTTCAATTGACCTTTGCTTATTCTGAGACTCACCATCCCTTTTGTTGTCATGAGCGGTGTTCAGGAAAAGTCTGCTCCGCAATTGTAGCATTGATCTATTCCTGTGTTTGCATGGTGGTCGCAACATTTCGGGCAGATTTCATTTTCTGCACAAGGGCAACCGTTCAAGATTCTTCGCATCTCTTTAATCCAGCAATTTACCAAATAGCGTTGGGTTTCTGTAGTAAAGGTGTCGATGTTGTTTTCCATGTCTTCAAGTATTGTTTCCATGAGCGGTTTCAAACTGGAACCCATAGTTTCCTGCCATTAGATGAACAGGCTCGGACTAGAGAGGCTGCAGCACTTGGAGAATTGAAGGTCACATCTCGAGTAAATCGTAAATGTTTGCCGTCTTCAATTATTGCTCCTTTTTCAAGGAGTTCTTTTCTCCATCTTTGCTCGCTTAACCTCCATGAGTCTCGGGGTTGCTTGTTTGCTGTAGATCCACGAAATACCACGAACTTCTCGTTGCGGTATTGGCCTGTTGCTTCAACACCATTTGTTAGTGCAAGCTTCAGCATATCGTTGTCCCAGTATTCTTCTGATAGCCAGTTTCCCTTGTTATCCATGCATAGAACCTGCTTACCGCCGGCTCCTTCCCATGGACTGTTTGAAAATACGACTGATACTGACGGCCATCTTGACGCTCCGCCCTTAACATGTGCAGGGCCGGTGAAGTCAAGTCTCCCTTTGAAGAAAACCAAATGCGAAGCATGAGGAAAAATCCAATTATGCCACATCAGGGTTTCACAGTTGGTAGGTCGGATTAGCAAGACGACGATTTCTGCATCGCCATTCTGCACAGAATCAAATGCCTTCTTTACGAACGGTTTGATTCCGTGGCTTGTTTTGCTGGAGTATGGCGGGTTGCACCATACTATTCCTTCCCACTTCTGTTCTAGGGAGTCCATCTCAATATCGTAGTAATTCTCGCATAGGGCGTTTTCTTCGCTTGCAGCCGCATCCAATGTGAATGGGCCGAATCTGGCATTTAGAGAATCGAATATTGCTGTCGGAGTGCGCATGTCGTTTTCATCGCTATTCTTCTGCTTTCGATTCTTATGCCAGGAGCGAACTTCCTCTGGCGTCATTTCAATTGATATCTTTTCAGACATGAGCGGTTCAAGGAGGGGAAGGCCATGTTGGGCAATGTTCTCTCAACATTGCTGCCAATATCTCAGTAGCCTCTGAAGCTACTTCTCGGCTAATCCCTCGTTCAGTCCATTGGTCGTAATTGCCTTCTAGATTTTCGTAGTCCAGAAGTTTCAAGCATTCGTATGCTGCAATTGCAACGCTTTGATCATATTTGCATGTACCCTGTAATCCACAGCATGGACAACAGACGCACATTCCTTCACCACCATTCCATGTGGCTGCTCCGCAAGTGCAGGGGTATGTTTTCTTTTTTGTCATGAGCGGTGTCCTCGATTATGAGGATGATTTCGGTTATTTCTCCGTTGTTGTCTCTCTTTACATCATGTGGTGTGCAAAGTCCGTATTTGGGGTGCATGTAATGCATGAGCGGTTTCATTCATCGAATGAAAGTTTGTCAAAACCGAAGTTCATCGTGTAGTAGTAACCATCATAAATCTCACCATATCCCTCGATGACAACTATGTCACCAATGGACATTGATGTGTGTCCGACTTCGTTTTCACTCATCCAGTTCTGTCCGAATCTTGGATTATCTGGTTCGAGCGGTATTGCGTTGTCGAACTCGTCATAGCAGTTAATCCTGCCTTTGCCGTCCCAATTACGATATTCTTCTGCAAGTGGGTTTGTTGCGTATGAGTTCATTCTTCGGAAGATGGCTTCAAGGGTGATTTTTGGTTCGTTATCCTGTGAAGGAACCAAGCACAAGCCGTCTTCCTCAAGGTTGAATACGACCCAACTGGGCAACTCAGCCCATTGTTCTTCGATTTCTTGCTTTGTTTGTAGTTTCCTGTCTCGGAACATAAATTCACAGTTCCTCTTTCCGTACAAGATCTTAATCTTCATGAGCGGTATTCAGTCTCGGTAATTCGGGAACTTGTAGTACATAAGCCACCATGTTCCTCTAATCTCATCGCCACAATTACTGCAGCATTGAGCCTTGCCGATACTTTTCTTCGTTTGTGTTCCGTAACAGTAATCGATTGGTTCTCCTGCTTCGCTACGGAATAGTTTCTCGATAACTGACTTTGGAATATCATTTTCAGCCCATTTGAACACAAGTGTTCCATTGGTTTTCAATAATCTCCATAGTTCTCGGAATCCCTTAGCGAGGTTTTCTTGCCAATCATGTCCTAGATACCCATACTTCATTGTGATGAATCCTGTGCCTTTCTTTTTCACATGGGGTGGATCCCATACGATGTGATTGAAGGTCTCGTCATCAAATTGAGGTAAGTAGGTGAAGTCCCCCAGAATATCTGGTTTGCATTCCCATCCGGGTTGGGATGGTATAGGCACACCGTCTGGGTCTTTTCGAGGCATCATTACTCCTTGAGAGCCTTCGCCTTTGACTTCTATCCTTTGATCTAGGAACAATACATTCGGATTGTTTTTGTGGTTTTTGTGCCAAATCGACCTTGAACCTGCTGTTGCATCGAGGATCAATAATTCATTGGCAGTTGGTATAATGGTTGAGTTGATGGTGATTCTCCACCATCCTCTGTCTAAACCATCTTTTTCCACATCTCCTTTTCCTTTCAAGGAACCAAGTGCTGTTCTTACTCGGTGTTTCCATTCGGGTTGATTAGTTCCACATGTGCAGCATTGGCTGCAGAGATAATCGTCATCGCATAGGTGAGGGAAAGAATCCTTCACATATTCGTAAATGACGGTTATTTTGTGGATTCCCTCTGGAACCACTTTCGTTATTCCACCGTCCATTAGTTCCTTTTGCAATTTTCTGTGTTGCAATTGTTGCATGAGCGGTTCCTCAGTTCCATCGCATTGCAAACCTGATAAGGTACTTGCGTTTTGCACATGAGGTCCTTATTGTAACAAACATAGTTCCATATCCGTTAGGATGGCCGTCGTTGACGGTTAGGTCTGTTGGACAATAGATTTCGATTCGGGCATTGTTCAATACCCAATTCGGCATTTTTGCTAATTGATCTAAGCGGTAAGCTTCTAGCGTCCCCGACATCTTAATTCCCCCTGGGTTATCAATGGGAATAATGACGGTGTTGCTTTCCGATTCGCCTGCGGTTCTGCTTAATTTGAATTCGTTCTCATCAATTGCAAATTGTGTTTGCTGGAATGATTGTGCCAATGATTTCAATTTCATCTTCAAGTTTTTGTCTTGGATAGTGAAATTCCTATTAGGCCCCCTCATCCTCTCGAGTTTGGGGTTCATCAAGGATTGAGATGAAAAATCGTTGCGGGAATTTTTCCATTTGGAGTTGTTTCCCCAACGCATGGTGAATTCACCATCTTCATCTTCTAATTCAACGGTTGATTTGCCTGCAATTGAGGCTCCACTCATTCCTTTGAATGTTTTCCATTGCGTCTTGGAGAAATTTCTTCCAACTTCTCCATTGGCAATTTCGTGATTAGAATAGTCAATCCGGTTCAAACTGAGAAGTGGCATTATCTCTTCATTGCCTATACTCCACCATTCATGCTCCTGTGAATTGGGGTCAATTACAGGTGCCGTTGATGAAAGGAGGAGGCCTTGTTCACAAAATCCGATTCTAATCGAATCCTCGTTTCCAATTAAGCGATTGGCTATGCCAATTATCTGTCTATTTGCTGTAGCATCTAGTGTTGCTTTCATGAGCGGTCAAATGATTTTTCCACATTTCTGACAAGACTGGGGGTGAACCCCTGAATGTCTAGGACATGGGTTTTCGCAAATACAATCTTCTGATTCATCAGTCATGAGCGGTTTAGGATTACGAGTGTATTTCAACTCTTGGGGCGAAAATGTGCCTCGACTCCAGCCCAAATCCATACGGTTTCATGATCTCCATAAGTGACGATTACTATGTCTTGGGGTTTGTACCCGTCTTGCAATAAATGCTCAATGTTTTCGTCTGGTCCGCTTGAGGCGAACATTTTGAATCCAGGGTAGGGTGGATCTAGTTCATCTCTTGCGTTCCATAAGACGGTTTCACAAAACCAGCCTTCTACTCTATCTATTTCGGTCATGAGCGGTCCTATTGTTCAATCCAATGCCCATCAGAATCGTATTCCTTTGGGTCAATGGTTGTCTTTTCATAGGCTTTGTGTGGGTTGATGTACCAGAATGATTCTTTGTTGATGTAAATCACGGCTTGTTCTAGTTGCCTTCCTTTCTCAGAGTTTCCTCGTAAGATTTCTTCCGGCCTCCAGGTATGTCCATGTTCATCAACCATAGAATCATCACCATGTTTCGAACGGTGGTCTGAAAGTAAATGGTAGCTTAGGTTCACGGCAAATTGCATTTCACTATGCCAACCTGCAGCGTTTGTGCTCCATCCTGCTTCTTTCATTCTTTCAATCAATTCGATGGTGACGAATTCTGGTAGTTTCTGTCCTTCACCAAAAGTTGGTGATTCCTTATCGTAATCTTTGTTGAAGTTAGGCCAAACAATCTTGAGTCTGTTCAAAAACACAAGAGGGTCTCGGCAGTCCCCGCAACCTGTTACTGCACTGACGCTTCCAAGAGTATATCCGCAAGCGAATCCAATTTCTTCGTCAGTAAAGTTTTCTTTATCCATATAGTATCCTACTAGTAGTGGCATGAGCGGTTTATTCGTGGATCCAGAATACCCTGATTATGTGCGTTTCTGCACTTGTTTCATCTGGTTCAAGGTGTATCTTGGTTATTGTCCTCATTCTTTTGGTTCTCTTTGCTCCTGAATATGTTTCAAGTGACTTTTCTTCCATGTGAATAATTTTCCAACGGGAATAGATGTCGAGAAGCCCGTGCTTCTTGCTGCTCATCTTTTTCCTTAGAGTGCTTGAAGCTACCTTTCCTCCAATTTTGGGGTTTTTCAGTGGTTCAATCTTCATGAGCGGTTTCTCCTAAATCTATTATTCCAAGTTCGACTGCAGCAAGTTCAATTGCCACATCTAGCGGCAGTATGTTGCCGCCTACGCAGTGTCTGTTGTGTTCCATGTAAATGGAGACAACTCGTGAACTGAATTCTGGGGTGTGATTTTCTTCAACTAATTTTCTTGCTTTTGTTGCTAAATCCATGAGCGGTTTCTTTTCAGTAGTCCCAATACCACCTATCATTGCCTGCCGCCAGATATTCTGCGCCACGCACAGCCGTATCGAACTTTCGTTCTAATTCGATTATCCGTTCTTCTAGTTTTTGGATTAAGGCGAGTAATTGGGTTTCTCTATCAATATCTTGCTTTTCAGCATGTTTTGATTTCATGAGCGGTTTATTCACTTCGGACGAAGGAGTCGCCTCCCATGATGCCGAATACCCATTTGGGTGGACACCACGAACCGTTTTCTTCTGATTCTGGCTTCAATAGCAAATACATCTGCATTGCGCCTACAAGGAAATCGGCTTCACTAACAAGTGAGCCGTTCTTGTGCCTTGCAGACAATACTTCGATGATTTTTTCTTGTATTTCTTGTTCCATGAGCGGTTCATTCCGCATTCCAAAGATGGGGGTTTCCTGAACGAATTATCGTCAGTATTTCCCACCTTTGGAATGTTATGTCGTTAATTGTTAGTTGTTCGGGTATCTTCTTCATGTCTGGCCTGTATGTAGGAACAGTTCCATTTTCCAACCTTGTCCGAGTCATTAGATCTCCAAAGTGTTCTTCTGCGAAATTCTTCCTAATCGCACCGTTCCTTGCGGAACGATAGTATAGGGTTTCGTCTGAATCTCGCATTTTTCCCATTAGAGTTGTCCAATATTCAGGATCGTTCCAGACTTCAATGTCCATTCCGAGTTCTCTGTTAATTAGAGTCATGAGCGGTTAGGCCATTTACATCTCTTCCTTCTGTCCATGTTTCTCTGAACTCAAACTCCTACCATCAGGTCGTCCGAACTGCGGATTTGCTCCTGTCTCGTTCAATGTAGGTTCTCAAGCAAAGGCCATTTTGGACTAGGTAATTATGTTCCATTGGCCGTCCCCCGGCTACTTGTTGACTTTGCGTTGGTGCCGTCCAAGGATAGGACACCTTTTGCTTATCGTCGTATTGAGCCGTGAGCGGTTGGCCGAAGTTGATATTCAAGCCATAGGTGGCGAGACAATCTTGTTGCACTTCGCCGGTATCTTCGTGCAGCGCAAAAAGTCAACATTCTTCTCGGGCATCATAAAGGGGGCTGTCGTATATGTTGTGCGCTTGTATTCCTTCACGCCATCATGTCCGATGATTAATGCTCCCTCTTCGTTCTTATGCTTCTCAAACCATTCTTTGCATTTTGCTTCCAATGTCTTGATGTCTTCTTCCATTGCTTTCTTAGCTTCTTTCATTTTTGCCAAATGTACGAATTTATCTCGTATTCTTTTAGGTGCTTTTGCCATGAGGGGTGGGAGACAGGTGGATCCTATAGGGATGGGATGCCAACAGGAGGTTGTGAACACCTGTCCCCCGTGAGCGGTTTCTATCACAACTTCATCAACTTTCCCCGAAGGGATTCGAATTTGATGATCCTTTTGATAGCGTTTTGAAATTCCTTGTTCAGTTTTTCATCATCTGATTCAGATAGATGGAATTCAGGGTTTTTCATATTCAGTAATTTGTATCTCATCACAGAATTGACGAGGAATTTCTGTTCTTCTTCACTCAATTCAGACCTTGGGCGGTTGATTTTGTAATTGTTAATCAGCCGTTCCAGAACAAACATTTGTTCTCTATGGTCGTATGAGCATGTTTCAAGCCATTGTTTTGCTTCGATTCGTAATTGCTTTCGAAGATCAATAACCCTTTCAGTTTTTTTCCTCAAGTGGGTTAGGTTCGTCATGAGTGGTTAAGTCCCATACGCACACTTGATATCCACCTGATAGGATTCCTCCTCTAAAGGCGGAACCAACCTTCTTGAAACGCTTGTCTTTGGACAAACAGTTGCCGAGTTGTTGGCTTGTCGTCCCGTGCCTCATGGTTTCATTGATGTAATCTTGAATTGCATAAGTTGGCTGGGGGCCGTTATCTTCTAGGTACTGGACTATCTTGATTCGTATTCTTTGTGTCTTCATGGAAATCACCCTACGGGGGTTCCCTTGATGAAGTCTTTGCTTCATGAGCGGTAATTTATGCCAGCATTCCTCCCAGCATCTTATCGAGTTCCATATCATCTTTCACAGTAACCCAATGGGCTGATTCTGTGCAGTATCTCTTGAGTACATTGGTTGGATAGCCGATTATGTCTACAATCTTCCATTTCGGTCCATCAAAATTTACCCAGAATAGAGCTTCTTCCGCATCTATTCTGGTTTTGATGGCTTTTCCCGAAGGGAGTGTGTAGATCATTTGGTTTCCATTTGAGATTGCATACTTTGCTTTCATGAGCGGTGTTTTTTACCTCATGGTAATAGATGATGTAATGCTCTGCGTAAAGCATCAATTCACCTTTCTTCCAAGACTCGTATTCATCTTTTGTTGGCTCCATCCATCCTCCGTTTTGGGCTTCGGAATGGTCTGCAACTGTTTTTGTTGTCTGTAAAGTCCAGCGTTCGAATTCGTCGTCTTCCTTTTGTTTATCTTGATGATAGTCTACGAGTTCATCGGACAAGTTGTGGTGTGCTTTCAGATATGTAAGCATCGTTGGGATGTTGGGGAAATTTCTCCCAATTGCCCAAGTTGCTCCGCATCCCGTGTACTTTCCTTCTCCTTCTTCCCATGTGTCTTCGTAAATTTCAGACATTATGCTAGTGCAATGAAATAATTTCTTTTCCATGAGCGGTTTAATCGTATTCAAGTTCGTAATAGCCATGTTCTTTGATCTTCTCGAAGATGATTTTCAACTTCTTGACTTCTCTGCGAACATCGTGATAATCTTGTTTGGATAGAATACGACCATAGTACATTCTTGCTACTACTTCGAAGAGTATCTCAAAAGCCTCTTCTTCCGTAGGTATTTCTTCATCCATGAGCGGTTCCCATCAAATGTGGGGGGACTGTGTATCTCCATCGATTGGCATCGGTTGAATGCTAATCCATTTCTCAGTCCTGTAATGCATGTGGTCGTATAGCCATTCTTTCAATGGCGTAATACCTTTGCCGTAGACTGAAAGGGAATATTGTTGCAAGATAAATCGCTTGCGTTCCTCTGCAGCCTTGAGGTCTGGCAGTAATTCGTTCCAGTAGCCAGCCTTCGCATCACCCCATTCGAGGATGTAACCTCCAAATGGTTTGTCGATACGCCAGGCTACAATTCGAGTCCACATATTCCCAAATTCATGTTCGTTGTTTTCAATAGTAAATATCACTGGACCCTCGACATCGTGGCCTCCTTCTCTTAGTGTTCGAAGTTCTGTATCTCGCAGATTGAGGTTTTCGTCTGGTGTTCCTGTGTATTCGTTTATTTCCATCGGTTTATTTGGTCTTTTAACCATGAGCGGTTCAATAACATCTACATATAATGCATGTAGTTGAAAAATATTCGACTACTGGGCATTCAGGTAAGCATCTTTGCTCATCTGCGTTTAGATTGCCCCAGCAGTGTTCTTCTGCATATTCTAGGACTGTTTCGTAGTCATATCCCTCATCTCCATTAATGATGAGCCAGTCGTCTTTGTTTTGCATGAGCGGTTTCATTCGTAGGCACAATCGCATGTAGGATATCCTTCATCGTCGTACTCTTCTTCGCAGATTAGGCACCAGACCATGAGCGGTGTTCAACTTGTCGAGACCCGATGAAAATTGGTAATCAGTCCTGCTTGAGAACTCCCTGTTCGAGCGTTCCAAGCCTTCTCTAATATCTTCTTATTCATTGAATGGTGGTAACTTGTCCTGTTCCATTGTTTCATGATGTGCTTGTAAAGCCCATCCGGGTCGTCATTGTAAGTTGAGAGTTCAAGAGCATCTTGATCCTGTTCCCAGACATTGTGTAATCCCCTGGCACTAGTTCCCCCAGCACCATCGGAACGAAGTAAATCCATCATTTCCTTGAAGGTAAATCCTGCAGCCTTACTGAATGGGTATGAATCTGTATTCCAGACCTTCTTCATGTGGTTTGCTGCCCAAGGCTTGTGTAGGTTGTTTTTCTTTCCAACTTTGATAAATCTTCCAGATTCACAATCCATAAGTTGCCGTAGCATGGCATTGAGTCTCCAACTAGTTGCATCTACGCATTTAGCACCAAGCATTGATGCTACCTTGGTTGCGTTCATTCCACCTGCGCCAAGAAGGAAGAAGTCTTTGTCTGCTTCTCTTAATTCTTGACTGGTGTTTAGAACGACATTCCAAAGTTTCGCCTTTGAGACGATGGTAGTTTCATTCTTGATGTCGGCATTTCCAATGCGATCCATTACTCTAAAAGTTGATTGAGCCAAATTACTACCGTAGCCAACCATAATGTCGTTGTCTATGTCGTATTGGTTCAAATGATGGATTGCTTCTTCTGCGTTCCTTCCGTGAATTACGGGTATTGTCTGCGGAATCTCTTCGTGCATCTCGCTAAACCAGTCGCAACTTGTCTGTTGCCGTTCCACTACCTCATTTTCGGTGAGGCCTGTGAATCTCGGTATCGGGAAATCTGCTGCAATGATGATGTCATTGTCTTTGATTCCGATTCTCCTATGGTTTGCGACTAGATCTTCAACTTTGAATGTTGAAGCTAGTTCGGGATTCTGTAGGAAATTGAATCCTCCTGAATCCTTAGCGACTTGATGCTTTGTTGTGAACTCTTGATGGCTAAAGCCATCTCCGATTCTATCATTTATTGTGATGAGCATACTGTCGGTCAATTCCCTAACATCGTAGGGTCGTTTACCGATGTATTCTGCGTTTTCACTTGTAAAATTCTGCATGAGCGGTATTATTGTTCATACACGATCCATTCGTTCTGTTCTGTAGACCAAACCCAATACTGGCCGTAGCCCTGCATGTGCCATTGCCCTGAACCGGGCGGCATTTCAAAGGGTTCCCCCCAACCTGTCTGTCCAACTGTCGAAGGTTGTTCGAACTGTTGCGCAGGTGCAGGGGTTAGATCTACTGTTCTTCGGCTTGGTATTGTTACTAGTACTGGTAGCCAGCACCAGACCGTTATCAACAGGTAAACTCCGTAGAATACAGGAGAATGAACCCATTGGGGTAGGTCGAATTGTGGTATGTTGTAATTTTGTGTGTTTGCATAGTAGTATGCAATTCCGAGCAACACCAATATGATGCCCGATATTCTGCGAACTGCCATTCCAATTATGTTCGTCATGAGCGGTGCGGGGTGGTTCGACTACTTCAAACCCCTGCGATTGCTTCTTGTATCAACTCCATTCTTTCAGCGAGGAGTTCTCTTGCGTCTATATCCACAATTGCTGATACATCGACCTTGCCACCTTCAACTATTGTTAATCTGGTTCTCGGTTTGATGTACAGTTTTTCGTCATCGTTTATTTCAACATGGAAATCACCTGATGTCGTCAATAATGCAATTGCTTGTTTCTTGTTATTCGCTAGGTCTTCAAACTCAAAGCGGATGTCGGTTCCGCAAGTAGATAGAAGGTATTCTTGCAGTTCCCTTTCGGAACCGTTCCATTCAATGATTTCGTCTCCTTCGATGTATTTCAAGTCCATGAGCGGTTCATTCCAGTATTTTCTGCATCTCCTTTTCGAGCAAAGCATCATTTCTTCGTGCTATGTGCTCTTTCATGGAGTATCGCAGACCGTCATACTTGAGGCTGTTCAGCGTAGCCTTGCCAAGATTGGCAACAGGCTTACGCTCATACCAGTCTTTTCGCTTCATCATCTCGCCTGTAACGGGATGAGGAACGATTTCATTTCCTTCTGGGCTTTCAGCGAGTTTCAACCATTGGAAGGGCATCAATTTCCATGCGCCTATCTTCTCAGTATATGGCTTGAATTCTTTCTTGTAGCCCGAAAGTCCTGATTTCTTATCGGGTTCTGGTGTCATCTTGTAAACATGAGTACAGTTAGGATCTTCGCACCATCCACTAGCCATAGGAGTCCTATGGTAGCCTCGGTTGCATCTACCTCCCTTGTTGAGAGGCATTCCATCTCTGTGCCATTTCTCATGCTTGTCTTCTGAGTAGAAGCGTTCTTCGATTCCTAGAGCTTCTTGCAGCCCTATACCATCAGCGTCAATCAAACGGTCAACTTCCCATTCTTTGCAGAATGGACACCACATGCATGAACTCTTCTGGACTGGGGAGCCATCTCCCCTGTAATCCCATCCAAGTATCTGCAACATGGCGAGGCATTCTTTCCTATTCATGTCCAATTCCTGGAGAGGATAGGAGTATTCATGCCCTTTGACTTTGTTTTGACCGTGGTTTGCTGTGAATCTGTCAGTTCTTCCACCTTCGTTGGCTTCGATGCCAAGCATCCACCATTTTTCCGATACAGTATGGTCTCCAAAGGTTTCTTCTGCCCATTTCTGTTGGACATTTCCCTTGAATCTCATGCTGCAGGTATGTTGTTGTCCTCCAATTACTGGAAGCATTCCTCCATCCATCAACCATTCATAGATCTTGTAGACCTTTTCTCCCTTGGTGTAATCATCCTTCTCTGATTTGGGCAAACTTCTCCATTCTTCATAGCGGAGTTCTTCGCCTGTATCATTGTGATGATAAACGGGGATTGTGTGTCTAACGGTAACTACTGGCAAGCCTACTTCTGCGCATCGCTTCTCTGCGTATGCAAGGTTTTCGTAGGTTTCAGGCCATTCGCTACCGGGATCCGAGAATACGGCTGCAACGAATGGAGGAAACTTTTCGTCTAGTTCTTGTCGAGTTATCCCCAACGCTTCGGCTGAGGTGTCTCTGTCTAAGTGCATGGCTAGAAGGGCTGTTGAATCAACCCCTACGCCAAATGATAACAAGTCTATTCGTTTCATGAGCGGTTTATTCCATAGATGCAATCTTTTGCTCTATGGCTGTGTGCTTTCGAAAGATGCTTAGGCATCTAATTCGTGTGTTTGGGCCACAGGTGATTGATACCACACCACATCTTGTTGCCCCTTTGGGCTGAATGTAAACCAAATGGTGTAAGGCGAGGAGATATCCTCCTGGCTTTAGCACCCTGATGGCTTCTTTGACCCATGAATAGGGCTTGATGTATTCTGTTTTCCATAACTTGTCGGAGTAATCTATCTTGACTCCGTCTGTTGTTTGCATGTCGTAAGGTGGATCTGCAATAACCATGTCGTATGAATCAGTTTCAATAGGGAACTGTTGTCTGGCATCAGCTACGAATGTAGGATTATTCGCTTCGCTAATGTCCATTGTGTCTTCATTCTCCCTTCCTTGGATGCTTCCCGAGAATAGGTGTAATACCTTGGTTTCATCGGTGACTTCCATTAGGGCGTCTACTCTACGAAGGAACCCATTTGGGTAGGCTCCCTTGTATTTCGCCATTGGTCGGCCACAAGCCCACCCTAGACGGAGTGATTTTTCCGTCATGTGGGTCAATGAGGCGTCTTTCTGTTTCAATTTGTTGTAATGCCTAGCGATTCGATGAATCGTCCCTTTCGAAACTGTTTCACCAATCCTATCGCCTGCCATCTTAGCAGCATCGTCATACGAGTTATTGCTAAGATCGTTGATTACTTGCATATGGTCTAGCAATTCAACCTTTCTTCCTTTCAATGTTAAGGACATGAGCGGTTCAGTCTTTCATATCTTCGACTGCTGCTATCATTTGATAGAAGCGAGCATTCCTTTGATTGGGGCTCCCCATACCATACTCGTGTCCGTAGATTAGAGGGGTACAGGCCTTGTGCGTATCAGTTAGATGTTTTTCAATTTCATCAAGAGATACCCCTGCTTCCAATAGGAACTCGGTCCAGTTGCTAAATCTTTCATAACCATCGTGCTTTCTCAACATTCTCAATGATTGTTTCCATCGTTTCAGATCTGCTTCTTTGTCATCTGTCGTCATTTCTATTTCTGCCATGAGCGGTTCAGTAATATTTTCTGTTTTGTATCAACCATTCCCATACGAGGGGTATTCTTTCCCTCATTTGTGGGTTTTTGCCGAATTTAGCGAGGTATTCAATGTATTCTTCAAGGTATGGGATTAGGTCGCTTCTTTCAATCCCTGCGTCTTGTAGAAGTTCCTCTACTCCTTCCAATATTGTGATTAGTGATTTGTAGCATCCCACTTGTTTCAAGTAGGTAATTGCCTTCTTTGTCTCACCAACCGGTTTAATGGTTGCTGCGGTCATAAATTCTGCCATGAGCGGTGGGGTTATTCTGTTCCACATTGGTTCGGGCATACCCCGCAAGTTGTTACGCATCCGATAGCCCATGAGTCCTTCTCTCGATAGGGATCCCCATGGAAATACAATGCTCCTGCGGTTTCTTTCCGACTTTTCTTGCTCCAATCCGCATAACTGTGGGCCTTATCGTAGGCAGTTTTGTCTACATACGGCCATCTTGGGTCATTAGGTTCCATCTTCCATGGTGTTTCAATAATTCTCCAATTGTTCTTCTTTGCGGTGTCTGCAAAATATTCCTGTGCTTCCCAGAGTAGCCTTCCTTCTTCTTGATTTGCATCGAATAAGAAGGTACACAATCTAATGAAAGTGTTTTCGTGTTTTGTCATTCGATTGAACTTCTGCAGTGTCTGGATAATTCGCCTTGATCTCGATGAGACTTCGGGGTGTTCATCATATCCAGGAATGACCGACCAGTGTATTTTTACACCTGCGATAGCCATTCGTGTCAATGTTTCTTCCGAGGGTATTTTCCAAAATTTTGTGATTACAACGGGAGTTAACCCAGTCTCGGCAATTATTTCTGCCGTTGCTGCGGTCAAGTCCCAATCAAATGATGGATCACCCATTACCCCGATTCTAACCCATCGGATTTTCGGTTCGTTCCAAATTAACTGCATACAATCCCATCGAAGTAAGGCGGGATTCAGGATTTGCGATACTGGTATGTCGAAATCAATTCTCCCGAACATTACTCCTTGAGAATTCTTTGCGTAACAACCAGAACATCTTCCTGCGCATCCCTTAACCGTATCACAGATGTTGGCATCTGTCTTTGTGTTGCCCCCAAGTCTGATTTCCTTTGCTTCATAGGGCCGTAGTGGCGCTCCTGTTGAAGTGTGGGTTTTTCTTGGACTGAGGGCAATTTTCGGTCCAAATCTTCGTTTGGTTTTCTGTATAGCCATGAGCGGTTTGTTGGTTCAGCAATGGACATAGCCCTTGCGAACCTTTTCCTCTACTTTCTTCTCGATGAAGCTGAGAGCTTCTTCTGCAGTTCCGAAGTTTCGGGGTTTGGCCTTTTGGCCTTTGCTGCCGATTCTCCCCCATGATACCCACACAATATCTTCGAGTGTGGTTTCATTGTCTGCTTGCCAGAACTTGTGGGAGTTCTCTTCTTCATCATGGTATTCCATGTATACTCGCATGAGCGGTGTCGATTCTCATTATTACTGAGTTGCAATAGTGCCATGAGCGGGCTTAATCATCGTAGCCTCTATCTGAATTGTAAATGCTAGCGAACTCGCTGAATATTCTTTCGGTATCTCCTAGATCTCCAAAGTGCATCAGCAAGTTCCATGCATTCCATACTTCACCTGAAGGAGAATTGTTGATTGCTCCCCCAATTTGTTTTACTTCGATTTCGCCATTCTCGGCTGCTTTGATGCCAGCCGCTAGAAAGTCCTCGACCAAATCAACGGCTTTCTCTAGCGAATCCTCTTCCAATTTTCCAATGTTCAATGACATGAGCGGTGATTCATTTGCGAATCAGCCAGTTGAAGAATAACTTCTCGTCGTCTGCCAAGTGATATTGGCATACGGTGAGGAATCTGTCGTGTCCTTCAAACCATCTTCGATATTGTTCTTGAATCCAAGTGTCAGAAGCGCAAGCGATAATTTCGCTTCGGTTCTGCTTTGCGTATTTCCAAAGATTCTTGGGTTTCATGTCCACGAAGTTATCGTCTGTTATCATAATCACGATTTCAGCGAATGGAAAGAGTGTTAGGGATTTAATGCTTACCATTTCCTCGAGTGTTCGTTCATCAAATCGGCAGGCTGGGTGAGTTGCATAGAACTCAGCAAAACCAGCCGAACCATTATTCATGTGCCATTTCTCAATGAGCATTTCTAACGACTTGTAGATTACTCTGTCGAGCAGTTTTCCTGCTTCTTGTATTTGTTCAACGAATGTTGTCATGAGCGGTTGTTTTTGCCGAGGGTATTTCAAGCCTTCTTCTCAACCCAGTTAGCGAGTTCACGCATCATTTCGTTCCTAACGCTGTTCAGGGCGGCATTTACCACCCTGATTCCGGTTTTCAAACTCTTCCGGTGCGCCTCGCTGTTAAATGTGTTATCTGCAGCCTGTAGTTGAGTTTCAAGAACTCTTGATATTTGGGACTCCAAAGCCCCATTGAGTGTTGAGTACCCTTGGGCTTCGTAAGTTGAGCCAAAGGGGTTTACTTCTTCTCGGTTTTCCCTAACACGAAATGTGGCTTCCTTACGATTTCTACTGATTTCTTGTTTGATCCAGTCTATATCGTTGTACCAAACATCTCGGTTTTGCCTGCCATTAATGAACAGGCGAGGGTACCAACGGTGGCCGTATTGTGATATTATTTCAACTTCACAATATTCTCGGTGGTTTTCGTTGTTTTTATCATAGCCCCACCTTTTCCATTCTTTTCGGAAATTGGGTAGGTGTCTGCTGACACCCCCTCCAAAACCTGAGTCTTTGGTTGAATAGGATAGGCTGCTCAAATATCGTTCTTGATCCGTTCTAGCCACGCTAATTCTGGCGTAGTTAGAGCGGCCAAATGATTTTGGGTATTTGATTTCGTAAACATCCGGGTTCAGGTAAACACCATGCTTGTTGTAGGTATGGTATTTCGTATTCGTACAACCTTCCTCTTTCAAATTCTTTTCGAAAGGGCAGGTGTATGGGATTACTCCCTCAACCGGTAATTTCCATTGCATTTCTGCCATGAGCGGTGTTTATTCCTCTTTTGAGAGGATTGTTGTTGTTGAGTTCACCCAGTCTTGCCAGTTGTCGTCAAAAACGACTGTTCTCTCGACTGCGTTAACACAAACATATCCGTGAACGCTTGATTCTGTAGCGAATCCTCCGTATTCAGCGTAGATTTGTTGTGCAAACAAGTTTCTAACCTCCGTGGGTTCTTCCATTTCTTCTGGTGGAATTTTTCTGTAAGAGCCATTCTCACCGTTGAAATCGTATGTGCGAACTGCTCCGTTGTCTTCATCATAGTCATCAGTTCCAATTAGAATCACCAAGTCTTGCTTGAGTGTTGGCATTCCATCTTTCTGTTCCCATTTCTTAGTCTCGGGGTTTAGATATGTTCCTTCTCCAACGACCAAGCCCTCTTTGAAGGTCTTGTGACCTTTGCCGATTATAGCTTGGATGTCGTCACAATATCCTTCATCGTGACCTCCGTTGAAATTAACGGTTATCTGTTCGTAGCCTAATTCTGTCATTCTGTCCATTAGGGCATTCCAATCTTCTTCTGGTATCACACTTTTTGTGTTCATGAGCGGTGTCTCATCCAAAGACAACTTTTCCCATTGTTATGCATTGAAGCATTACATCGGAAGTAATTGCATCGCCAGATTCGCTGACGAAATCTTCGAAGTGCCTTTGGTAACTTTCAGACATTGTTTGAAGTCCAGATTCAATGGTCTGTTGATTGACAACTCCGAGAACCTCTGCGTATATCCAGTCATCCTTCTCTTCACTCCATTCTCTCGATTCTAAGTCGTAAATGGTGATCTCGCCTCCCAAGAATGGGATTTGGTGATGGTAGATGTATCGCTTATTTTCTCTAAGCCAGTCGAAATCTTCTTCACACTTCTTTCCGTAAGGTAAGAAATTAGTTTCTTGGTGGTGTGAATTTTTATGCTCAACTAATCGTCTTGCGTTCTCCTCTTTGATTAGAGGGTCTCCATGATTGATTCGTGCGCATCCTGCGTGGTTTGTTACGCTTGATCTAGCCCAGTAACCTGAGCCTCCTTCAAACGCACCACTAAGGCACGACCATGTATCTCTGTCTTCAACTTCTTTTTCGATAGTAACATTGTACTTCATGAGCGGTATATGGTTTCATTCTGTGTTTGGTTCCCAATCGTCGAAGGTAACCTTTGTCGGTTGGCTTTCGCTCCATGATTCACCATGAACCTCAATCTTGATATCTTCAATCTTGATATGTTCTAGGTTTGATTGGACGCACCAAACACCGTGGACTCCCATGTTCTCCGTGATACTGACTCTCCACAATTTATTGTGTAGTTTCACAATGTATTCGTAGGATTCGTGTATTGAATCTTCAACTGGGGGGAATCTGTCTGTGCTTGTGAAGCTTAGACTGCTTTCGCAGTTCCATGCGTTGTGTAGCACAAGGAACTCTTCTTCACCGATATTATCGGATGATGAGAAGGTCCAAGGTATGAGTTCATCATATTCTTCTCCTGCCCACTCCCATTCTGGGTCATTTTTTTCATATGGGTTGGGGCATCCCTCATACCATATCTTTCCTTCATGTCGGTAGTGGGTTCTTCCCGGGTAGTATTCGTTCAGAAGTTCTTCTTCTGCTGGTGTATATTCCATGAGCGGTGTTATTTGGATCAGTTATTCTAGATCTTCGGTGGTTCCAGCCCGTACACTACATGAGTAATCCTGATTTGGATTTCTCCTTCACAGTTGTTGCAGAAGTAGTAGTAGGTGTCGTGTTCGACGCTCTCCGTGTCTAGATCGCCGTCATCTTTGCACCAGGGGCATTCTCCGAATCCTTGCGGATCCAGTTCTTCTCCCACTTTGATGCTAATCTCTTTTGATGTCATGAGCGGTGTTTTGAGTCTAAACTCTAAACAATGTAGGTGCCTAGGGCTACTGCTGCAGTAAGTACAACGAAATTTATCGCTACCATGAGGGCGAGAAACGATCCACTTCGGGCTGTCTTCTTTTCCTCAATGTACTCATTCAATGCTGTTGTGTTTCCCTTCACGATTAGGTTGAAGGTTTCTGTTGGCATACAAACTGTTTTGTCAGTCATGAGCGGTAGTCGTCCCGTCACTTGAGTTCGGTTACAGCGTGAAGGCTGACCGTGTTCAAATTTGTAGTTTCATGGTACAATATTAGTTGCTTCGATTTGAAGCCTAACCATAATTGTCCCTTTCTGTCTGTAGGGGCGATTAAATCATTCAGCGTGTCTGTACACACGGACAACGATGAAACCTTCTTTCTGATGGCAACTTCGTCGGTGTCGAATTTCAATCTGAATACTTCGCCATCCTTCTTGCTGCCATTGTAGGCTACCATTGTAAGTTCTCCGTTTTGTGTTCCCTCGAAGTAAACCCTCGAGGTCAAGGACGCTGCTGTTTTCACATGTCCAGCAAATTCTTTCAAATCAAGGATTTCAACATTGTAATCCTCTTCGTCAAATGTTGGAATTTCAACCCTATAGCCCTTATTGGCGTAGGTTGTCGAGTAAGGTTCATATTTGACCTTCTCTGATTCCATCGAAAAAGTGTATTCGATTCTGTCGCCGGTTTCCTCTTTGAGGTGGAATGTCAATTCCTTTGAGTTCCTGGCAGCTTCAGCAATTTTCTTGTTGCTTGATTCTGCGCCGGTACTTAACCGGAATGGCATGTTTTCAATAACAACGGGTGTGCTATCCTCTGCCGCACATGTTAATCTCCACTCAAGTGCTGATGTGGATCTGTAGTGCGATGTCTTGGATTGCTTCCCAATGCCATTGAAGTCCATTATTGAATCTGCGGCGTATTCTCCTGCGGATAATTTCTTATCAATGATTGTGAATCGTTTAACCGATTCGGAATCGAGTGTTATTGCGAATGATTTGGTTGAATTAGGGGTCATCCCGGCACTATCCCTACGGGCGGCGGCGGGGTGTTTTGGTCTATATTCAACCGGTTCTTCGTCATCCTCTTCATCCTCTTCATCATCTTCTTCATAGATGTCTGAGTCATTGATTTGTTCCCATTCTTCATCCGTGATTAATATTGAGTCATCTTCTTCATGTTCATCATCTTCTTCGGATAAGGAGTCATTAACTCCTGTGAATGATTCTGGATCTGTGTCCTGTTCTGTCTCTGATTCACTTGCGCCCAGTTTCTCTTCCGATACTCCTAGTGATTCGGCAAGTAATCTTCGGGTTGTTTCCCAATCTAGAGTCATGAGCGGTACAGTATCTTTCCCCCGGTTGCGCAGGACATATTTCCAATTCAACCGTGTCGGTATCAAATCTGTGTTCTCTGCCACAATGTCCACATTCCAAACGCCAGTCTACATCGTAGATTTCAGCTCCCAGTATTCTTGGGTGTTTGATTTTGGATAATGGCACCCATATTGTAGGAAGTCTTGCTTGCAGGATATCTAATTTGTCCATGAGCGGTGCGTGTTAAACGCGTCTTTTGATAGCCTCATTAACTGACTTCAACCTTTCAAGGAAAGTGTCGAGGTTTTCGATTGTGTCGTCAAATTCGTTCACAATCTCGATAATTTTCCTCTCCATCTTTTTCTCCTTTACGAAGATGCTTACCATTTCAGGGGGGTCTTCACTTTGCTGGACTTGTGCTGGCACAGGTCCTGTGGATTTCTTTCCCTTTTCTTTGCGGTGTTCAGTAAACGGTTCTATTCCGTCTTCATCTACCCAAATGGTTTCCTTCTCGGTATGCAGGATATCCGTTTCAATGAGTCCTTCGTACATCGGCTTTTCATCGTCGTATTCTTCGATTAACTCATTTTGTAGTTCGGATTCTAATACATCCACGAAGTTTGAATCTAATTCACGAACTTCTGTGGTTTCTTCGGTTTCCTCTGCATCTGGAACGGGTTCGGAGCAATCGAAATTACTTGAGATGTAGTCTAGCATTGCTTGTTTGGGGTCTTTCCCCTCAGCAATTGCTTTTCCTGCTACATCGAAAATATTCTCTGAATTCTCTAGTACCTGTTCGTTGTCCTTGACCCATTCCAATGCCAATACTTCTTGCATTAATTCTACAATGTCGGCTGGAGGGTCTTCGGGCTCTTCGGTAGTAGGTTCCTCTTCGGTTTCAGTCTCAACCTTGACTTTTGGTTCTGAAAACTTGGCTGTAAGGTAGGACGCCATTTCAAATCTCCTCTTCTGGGATGAATCGATGTCGTTAAACTGTCCTCCATCGATTGCATTGTTGAGGTAATCTTCGGCGGCTACCATGTGCCGGTCTCTCCACCCTTCGTCTGTTAGGTCGGTTAATTTGTTTATCACATAGTTCATATCATCTATGATCTCTTGCATGAGCGGTTCATTATTCCATTATCCTCACGAAACTTCCGAATGGTTTGCGGCATTTAGCGTGAATCCAAAGGTTCTTGGTGATGCTCAATTGGCTTCCGGGCTTATTCTTCATTGAAATTGCCCTTTCTCCTTTTGTCATCAATTCTCCACACCATACGCAAATTTGTTGTTCTGTTTGTGAGGTTCTCCATACAATTCTGTCGTGTATTTGGGTCATGAGCGGTTGTCTATGGCAATGGTGCAACCATTTGAGCCATAGGTGGGCTTGGCGGAACAATCTCAATTAATCCTTCAATGCCTGTTGCAAGGGCTAAGAGGACCTTTCGGTGGATGGTTAAGCGGTGGATTAATTCGTCCAATACATCTGCGCCTTCCAACTCTGCTATGTTTTCCGCCAGACCATTAGTTGGATTCCACCTGTCTTGGTGCTTTTCCATTAGGTCTGCTTCGTATTTCACTAGGTCAATTCCTAGTAATTCGTGTTGATATTCTTCTAACATGAGCGGTTCTTTTCATTCCAGCGGGGGATGTTTCGTCACCTTGAACTTGAGCCGACCCCCATCACTTGATTCTTGCCTACAAGCAGTGGGGAGGTATCTTTCAGTGGTGGGCGAGTATCGAGCCCCTTGTTTCAAAGAACCCGGTTATATCATTGGTTGTCTCCTTTCGAGTTTCTTCGGTGTCGTCCAAGGATTGGACACCTACTTTCTCTACTTTGGACTGCAATAAGTCCCCGTGAGCGGTATTCACAAATCTCTGTCCAGCAGTAAGGACCTTAATTCACTCCAACAGTCTTGGATTGCTCCAGGGTCGGTATGTCCTTCAATTGGCCTTACTTCTGCTAAGATTGTGCTGATTAGGTCTCTTACTCGTTCATAATCTACAGTTTTGATTTCATTGTATGCATCGGCAATCTCATTTTGAATCGACTCATCGATAAACGATGATGTTGCGTCCATAGCGAGCGTTTGCAATATTATCTCTGCTGCTGATTCGGGTAAAATCCAAATCGTTTTGGCGTGTCTTTTGCCGAGGTCGATGTAATCGACTCCTTCCTCTAGTTCATCTAGTCTTTTGGCAAATTCTTTTCCATCTACAAGATCTTCTCTTGGCATGAGCGGATTACACAAGTTAGGTGTTTCAAACTGGGGCATCGTTCATCCTCCACGGATGCACTCCAGTTCGCACCTTTCCCATGCTTTCTCTGAGATTCCGAGTTCCATAGCCTTCTTTCGGCTCTTTTCCTCATCCATCTCCCATTCATCTTCGTTGTGCCATACGATGTAATCTGACATGTTTCCGTCTTCTACTTCTTCTCCGTTTACCCACCAACCCCAGAAATCCATGCCGGCTTCCATAAAGGAAGCATCGACTTCGAATCCGTTGTTGTATAGGTGTTCATAGATTGGGAAGGTAGGACTCCATGCTGAATCAAATCTGATTTCCAGTATGTTTTCGTCTGGGTCTAAATGGCAATGAGTCCGTCCGTAGTTGTTTTCGTCAACTTCTGCGGGTATGGCCCATTTGGTTCCCCAATTGTTCACATTCCAATTTCTCCACCAAGTCGGGTCGCTATGAAGCTCCTGCTGTGATGTTTCATATTCATCACGGTAAGCAGGTGTGTCCGGCGGTGGGATTAGGAATTGGAACAATCCAGTTTCCTTTGTTGCTTTTTCTATTTCAATTAATTTCTGTCTATCATCGTGTTTGATGATGACATGGTTGTTTGTCCAATTAGGCATGAGCGGTTCTAAATGATGAGTTCTGCAATTTTGATAATTTCATGTTGTAAATCAACTTGATTGTTGATTTCCAAGACTTCTTCCTCGTGAATTATTCGGTCAGTCTTTGCTTTGAGGGCTTGAAGGGATTGGTCTGCTAAAACCAAACCAATCTTCAAAGCCTCAACTTCTGGGAATCCATATTCCTTCAAGTAGCCTGTAATCCAAACGACACTTCGGTTGAGGTCGTGATTTAGAGAATTGCAATAAACCATATCTGAGTATTGTTCTAGGGATAGGTTCAAAGCTTCTCTTTTTGACAGACAGACATCTTTCATGATGAGTTCACCATCAATTATGTCATCTTCCTCTGTGTGCATGATTTTCTCATTCCAGTAATCTTGGTAGTTTTCTTCGCCTTTTTCGTGTAAGCCGATCCAAGCGCCATACCATTCATCGATTTCTCCGGTTTCGTTTTCCATGAGCGGTGTATTTGGATCAGTTATTCTAGATCTTCGGTTGGTTCGATTTCTACGATGTAGATTTCGATGCCTTTGGCCTCCAACCAGTCTAATGTGTCGTCAAAACTCCGATGGTCTTGTTTGAACTCTTCTGTCAAATCAACCATCATGCCTTGCATACATTCATGTGCAATTGCATCAGAGTTGAACGACCAATCCATATCTCTCCAACCCATTCCGAATCCAGAACCACCATCGGTCATGTATTCGTCATATTTGTTGGCTATCTCATCCATTCGTTTGCTACGGTTGCTGAAAGTCTCGATGTTTCCATCGTCCTTCCATCTGAGCATTACTCTGTATTCCATGAGCGGTTTTTAGAACTCGTTTGTAGTTCCTGTTTTGAGTAATGTGATGATTATCCGATTAACGGCAATCATCCTATTTGTAATCGCCTTATCGTCAAAATTCTCAAAGTAAGCCATGAGCATTTCATAGTGAGGCATGTTCCATTGATGTGTCGGTAAAATAAGTTTTTCAACTGCTTCTACATCTGTTGGTTTCAAATTGTCTGATTGTCTGAGGATAGTTGAAGGGAGTTGTCCTGTTTGGTCGTTGAAACCCCATGTTGCTTCTAACATCTTTCTAATCCATTTATCTTCCATGAGCGGTTAATCCTCTTCGTATTCTTCGAAGATGTATTCTTCTGTTTCAATGCGTAATATCAATGTCGGCATGAGCGGCTCAAACCATCAAGATGGTTTGTAGCAGTTTGATTCGTTTGTTGTTATTCTGATTGTTGAATCTGATATTGACTCGAGCAATACATCTCCATCATCCTTGACCTTAATTACTATGCAGAAATCTCCGGGCTCGATTATCTCGTCCTCGCTATTTGTTTCTGCAGCATAAAGGCTCACGAAGTCTCCGACTTCGAAGTTGTTTTGTGAAGTTGTGTAGTTCTGTTCGTATGCGTCTTCAATCAGTTTCTTTAACCGGGTTGCTACTCTTCTTCCCATGAGCGGTGTTCATTCTTCTTCAAGATCATCCCAGTGGATAAAATCTCTTTTCATTGTCCTTCTTTTGAATTTAGGGGTGTTTTCTACAAATGGGTCGGGTATTGTATTTGTCTCTTCTGGTTTGCCAAAAATATAGGCGAACCAGAAATACATCAATATCCCCATAAGAATTATCGTATAGGGGTCTTGCAGCCATTCGTAGATGAGTGCGCATAGCAATCCTGTGCAAATTGCTGCTAGTGCGTTTCTTACATTCAATTCAATGTATTGTTCCATGAGCGGTTTGTACCGGCATACTCTTGCTTAGACTGTTCGCTGGACAGTTGGCCTGTGAATCTAACTGCAACACTCCGTCTTCCCGTTTCTGTCTCCGTAGATACAATTGAGGGAAGCTGCGGGTTTGTCAATTGACTCGATGGCATCGTGGCCGAAGCCGCAGGATGCCCTAAGCAGTATCTTACCGTAGGTACTTACCCGACTCGCCAATTAGGGGTCACACCATCCATGACTGTTGGTGCCGTCCAAGGATTGGACACCGTAAGCGTATTGGTTCTGCCCCGGTTAGGTCTGTCGTGAGCGGTTTAATCATTTCTAACAAGGTTGTAGACATATTCGAATAAATCTCTTCCTTGTTCTGTGAAGCCAGATGGATCATCGTCGTTTTCAACGATGTTTCCTTCTGCATCTAGGTTGTATAGTAACTTGCGTTCAATAAGTCCTTCATCAATTAAATATTCGATTACTGAATCTCCTGCATCGCAAGCTTCTCCTATGTTGTTTTCTTCCATGAGCGGTTTATGTCCAAAGACTCCTCGTCATCCTCCATATCCCTGCTTTTGCGAAGTCAGGGTGTTTTTCTATCCCTACTGCGTGTCGCCCTGTGAGCATCGCAGCCAATCCTAGGCTGTATGATCCTGCAAACGGGTCGAGCACTACATCTCCAGGATAAGTGGAGAAGCGAATAAGTTCAATCAAGAGTTCAACAGGCTTTTCTGTCTGGTGAACCTTCTTCCTACCCATCATTCTAGAGTGGGTTTGAACATCTGCTATGCTGTTATTGATTCTTCTGCGCTTCCCTTTCGAGAAGAACAGAATTAGTTCGTGTCGTGGCCGACCATTGTAGCCAAGTGATATGACTTTCTTATCCCATACCCATTGGCTATTGAATGTGAAACCTGCGGCTTCTGCAATCTTGATTTGATTGTAGATGTAGTCGTAGGTGTCGTGCTTTGCTGCAGGCATGAAGCAAAAGAAGTGTCCATTGGGCTTCAAGACCCTAAGCATCTCCGAATACAAATCCGAATCGATGTCTTTGGTCTCAAAATCCCATCCCTTCTTGAGATTCCTTGCTCGGGTAGTTCCCGTCTGCATTTGAGCATTCAAGATTGAATACGGAGGATCTGTGATGATAGCATCGAAGCTGTTATCTTCTAACTTTGCTAATTCATCCCAACTGTCTCCTTCAATCAAAGCGCATTGTGTGTCGCCAACTGTGGCGATGTATATGCCTCTTGATACTCTGCGAAAGCACTTGTCTATGTTTTCATTGAGTCTTCCACGAATTGTTGTTTCCTTTTCATCAGGCAATGCTTCGTATATCTCCTTGAGATTCGATTCATTGTCTGCTAGAAATTCAACCAATCTTTCTTTCAATGTTTTCATGAGCGGTTCAGTTTGGGTCAACTAATCTTCAGTTTGATGAGACCAGTTTTCGGGTTGTTTGAGCCAAAGTCCAAAAAGCACCTGGGCTCCGTAGTAGGTTCCGAAAGTTTCCAAATCCGATTCCTCGTAGCCGTCTTTTGATTCGTGAATGACATAGAACAATTGTTCCATGGTTAGATCTTCTGGTATTTTCCATTCATCTCCGTAATCGTCATTACATTCCAACAAATCGTCGTTTGCGATTTTATCTGAGGGTGCTTCCTTAACGATTCCCGATATTGGGTTCCAGAAAGTTCCTGATATTGTTTTAGTCATGAGCGGTGTTCAAATTTCGTGACAACAAGCCATGCACTTGTTTCTGCACATGGCGTATAGTCTGCATACTCTGCATTGTTCCATGAGCGGTTTATTCACCATGATGCCATTTGAGAGCCTTTTCATCCCAAGGCCCCCAATGCAGGTGATTTAGTACATTCTCAATTACTTCTTCATAGGTGTATTCAATAATCTCATCGGGATTGATTTTTCCTCGTCTGAAGTAAATCTCCCATGCCATCTTCACCATTCCATTTGGCCCCGATGGGTCAAAAACCCATTCGGTTAGCCATTCATCTGTGAATCTGACAAAGGCGTGGCCGTATCGAATTCCTTCGATTTCTCCCTCGCCTGTTACTTCGGCGTGGACTAATCGGTATTCTGGATTCTCTTGAGCCAATTGAGCTGCTAATCGATAGCATTCTCCTTTCATGAGCGGTTCAGAATGGAAGATCTAATGCAATCTGCTTTGCGTGTTCTGGTGCATGTTTCGCTATTACTTCCCAAAATGGGCTTTCTGTAATTGCGTCTTTGCCTCCCGTATCACTCCAAGTTGGAGGAAGGGTTGTTTGGTTTCCATTCTTGTCGAGAAGCCATGCTTGAATGAAATAACTTGTTTCGCCTGTTATTCCCCCACGGTCAAATCCGTAGGCGAGGTTCCAGTTTTGCTGTTCTTCTATGTTTTTCAATACATTCAGGTTCTCTGCATATCCTAGATATCTAGTCATGAGCGGTTCATTGGTTCGGGCATTTGCCGCATCCATTGTCTGGACAATCGTTGCATGTCCTTGCTTCATCTTCTTCCATGAGCGGTTTTACCAGTCATACACCTCAATGATGTTCTTGACTGCGTGTGATTTCATCGTTGTGAAACTGTTTGGGTCAAGATTCTCTTCAAGTGTTTCGACCAATAATCCAAGTAGTTTGTTGGTGTCCTCTCTCAACTTGTTACTGCGTCTTTTGAGAGCAATATTGATTTCGTCAATCTCATGTTGAGGGCGTGGCCTCCATGCTTGTGCCTTTCTGAGTTGTTCCTTGAGCGACTCGACTTCAACTTGTAGTTCGTAAATCGGGTTGCCTTCGTCCAACGGTTCACCGTAGTTTTGAGTTGTTAGTTTCTCTTCGAGCCTTTGCTCAGCGTCTTCAACCCAACTTGGATCTTCTTCCTTTTGGCCTAATGCATTTGCATCAGGGTTTAGTCCTTCAATCTGTTCTTTCAATGATTGCATGAGCGGTTCTAAGGCGTCAACTCTATTTTCTTTGAGAGTTTTTCTGCACCATTAGTCATCCAAGGTTCAGGTTTGACTGATTGTAGCCACTTATCGGGAGTTGGAATGAATCCAAAGTCTTCCATAAGGTGCTGTTCAACAATCAACCTCGTCAATACCTGCTTGCCGTTGCTGTTTTCGATTGTTAATCCGAATATAGCTTCAGCGTCTCCTATCGCTAAGGTGCTGTGCCTAAATATTCTAGACACGAAATGCCATCTGTGTTCTTTGGGAGCATCTATCCATTTGTGGATATCGATGTAATCTTCCATTTTTCCTCCGTATTTTCTTGCTGATGATTCAGCATGATGTACATAAGTTGCCATGAGCGGTAAATAGGCATTACACCATTGCGCCAGCACAAGGCCTGCACTTATCCTAGACTTTCTGAGATGTTGAGGCCAAACCGACCAGTTCATCATCGAGGGCTTTCGGGGGGGCGTGTCGACTTCCTTGCTTGGAGCCACTTTACCCTAGCCCACCGATTTGGGAACGGTATGTCCTGTTCATGCCTTTAGCCGTCCAAATGGAACTAACTGCCGATCCGTAGATGGGTCTGGGCTTTGGCAATCCTTTGGATTCCGTCATTCCACTCAGCGTGGGTCTAGTGAGAGGTAAGTTGGGGGAAACCAAAAAGAAAACCCAACCGCCGTTGCAGTTGGGTTTGTTTGATTTGTGAGCGGCTCTTATGCCTTATGCCATTATCTCGCTTGGGTCGTCTTCCCATCGGTTACTCATCGCAATGATTCCTTCAAGAGGAACGCCATGGACATTTGACTCGAATAAGAATTGGTCTGTAATGTCGTGGCCTTGTTTCTTCCTGTATTGGTTCGTGTTGACGATTTTCACTCGATAGTCAAA
The DNA here is from genome assembly GCA_014240385.1 of Methanobacteriota archaeon. GTDB lineage: Archaea > Thermoplasmatota > Poseidoniia > Poseidoniales > Poseidoniaceae > UBA226. The sequence continues at coordinate 61,993 of JAAZXA010000068.1, forward strand.
GATCTTAGCGAGTTTAGCGTGATTTTCATATTCCCATCTTTGAGTGTTGGTGTTGTCTACAACGATGTATTCGTCGCCAGAGGCTAGAGCATCGATGAAGGAGCCCCAACATGATTGATGGGCCATAGGGATTTGCCAGGGGACAAAGTTGTAATTGCCGTCCTTGTCCTCGAAATAGAAATCTGCAGAATGCCAACTGGTAGTTGCATTTGCTAGGTCTGTTTTCAAGCGCAAGTAGTGTTTAGCGTAGTAACTTTTGCCGGTTCCGGGTTTTCCCCTAAGAATTAATACTTCTTTCATGAGCGGTTCTTATCGGGTGTTTGCACTATTCGAATTGTGCAATCAAGTTGGTAAACCCATCATTCTGATCCCCATCAACAGTCCTTACGGCGTTGATGAATCGTAGTCCACAAGATTGAGCATACCAATCCTTCAATTGTAGGAGGGCTGATTCAACACCAATAGATTCGATGCGAATCAAGGGATCATAACCGTATGATTCCATCTGTTGATGTTGTCCTTCGTCCTGTAAGACATAGATCTTGTGACATGTATCGAATGCTATCGATACAGCGTCTTCCAATGTCTTTTCAATTGCTTTCCAAGTTTTCTTGTTTGGCATGAGCGGTAAATTATATCCACGACATGTGGTTATTCTCAACCCATTCAAACAAAACCGAGTTATGCGGACCTTCTAATCCGTCTAAGTCGGTGGCCTTTACGCCGTGTCTGATGTCGTTGATTCCAATCCAAGCCGGGGTTTTGTCATCTCGGGTCAGCATAACTGACCTGAGAACTAGCCTGACTTGGCTATGATAGCCTCCGATGTCGATTCTGTCGGCTACGACTCGTTGCCCTATTGAAAGGGCCGCATCCAGGGGATGTGCTTCGTATACGACTTTCTTTTGTTCCGAATCCCATCTCTTTGAGCCGGTGTAGCGGAGAGTAAATCTCCCTTCATGGCGTCCAATCTGGTGTCCGAATGCTTCTACAATGTTTGTAGTCATGAGCGGTTCTCAGAAGTTCAACTTCGAGATTCGTCCGTGTTCATCGCATTGCTGCTTGATACGGAGCAATTCGCAGGCACCACGCCTTATCCAAGCGTAGGCCTTCTTGCCCATACTCTCGCCATGAGGGATGTCAAGTTCACTCCACTCAGGCCAGTCCCAAGCGTCAAGTCCTTCGACTTGCGGCTTTAGGAAATCTGGTATGGTGGTTTTTCCTTGTTCATCCATAGCTGAAAGTTGGTGAGCATTCATGTGCTCCGCTACAATCCAAAGGATTGCATCGTACCCTGAAGAATCATCTCCGAGGTGTTCTAATGCTTCCTCAAGCATCTTTGCAGATGCCTTGTCGTGTCCAAATGCAGTGCTTTGTGGCGTTCCATCCGGCCATGTCTTCTTCGGGCTGTCCTTTAATGTGGACAACTTTCCAAGATCCGACCAGAAAATAGCCATCTCAAGAATGTGGTATTTACTCCACTCATTATCCATAAGGATAACAGGCGTATCTTCCAGATGTTGAAGCATCCCGATGATGTGGTTGTAAAGCCAACCTTCCTCGTGGTGCTCGTTGTTCTGGAAACAGTAGAGCGTCTCGGTGTCAAACACCAATCCGTCAATACTTGCCTTTCCGTTCTCGAGTAAGACGATCTCAGTAGTGTGTAGGTGCTTGTTGATAGCACCAATCACTTCTTCGATTTCTGTTCTTTCAATTCTGCCCGTAGGCAGACAATTTTTTTCTAACATGAGCGGTCTTTTTGCGTAGTCCTATTTGAACTATGCAAGATATCCTCGTCCCATGAAATGCTTTCTACAGCCTCGAAAGCCGCACTTGTGGCATTCGCCAGGGTCGTGGGTATCTGGCTCTTGAGTTCCTTTTGGGACGAGTGGATCATCATCATTGTGAATTGTAATGTTCTGCGTCCCGCAATGGGGGCAGTGCATTCTTGGTGGTTCGATGAATATTATCTGATTCATGAGCGGTTTCAATTCTTGATAGGCATCAGCTTAAATCTGCAGCCTAGCATCAATTCATACATTACACCCCAATAAGGATGGGGTCTCCGTAGAGTCCACCATATATCGCAAAAGCGTTCAACCCCGACTGATTCAAGCCACTTTATTGCGGCTTTGCTGTTCTTGAATTTCGGGGATTTGAATCGGATTCTCTTTCGATCCTTGTAAAGGTGGATTGTGTATCTCTTTTCGGGCATGAGCGGATTTAATCCAGTGGATGTTCAGCCTTCGTGTTAAGGATCCATTCCAGCGTCTTGACTACGCCCCGAAGGGCATTGTAGTTTCGGACTGCTTCGCTGAATTTCTTCTCACGGGGGCTTACTCTCATCTCTTTCAGTTTATGGAGGTGGTTCAACCACCAATCCCTTCGTTCCTTCGCTTCGTGATACATTTCAATAATGTCATCCCAATTGCGATTAAAATCGAAGGGTGAACTTACTTGGGTCAGTCTGGGAGTTGTCATCATGGGTGGCGCATCAATTCTCATATTTGATGTGAGCGGTGTGTTCACGACCAGCAATTAAACTGGTCGATGCGAACACGCTTTTGGTCCTTATCGGCTCCACGCCCGATAGAATCGGGTGTGGGGACAGTCGAAACAACAGGGTAGCCATAGGCTTCTGCTGCGACTGCTGAACCAACTACAAGTACTCCTTCGGGGACAGTTGCTAGGAAAGCAAGTCCATCCTCTCGGGGTAGCTTCGTTGGTGTTACGAAATCGACATCCACTTCAACCTCAAGGTCGAGCGGGTTCCCTCCAAAATCTGCATTCAGCATAACTCCAGAAGGCTCTACTTCGGTTTCATCCTCAAAGATGAACGAATGCCATGTTGTGCTAAGCACTTTGACTCCGTTACTCAAGGTGTAAACCATGCTGTCGTCGTATTCGTTTGTTTTCTCCATATTATTGTCTGTTGACATGAGCGGTATATTCCTTTCGGAATTCAACTGAACACAGTCAAGAGTTCCTTCCACTCCTTTGGAGCACCCATTCTTAGCCGAATTGCCCTGTCGAGGGTTCGGAATGTAACGGCATCGCCATTGGCGTGAGTCTCTTTCAAATGTTTCAATACGCCCCTTTTGATGTTAATATCAACGCCAGGGTACATATTGGGTAGAATTGTGTTCATTCGTTCAAAAACCTCTGTAGTTGTAAGAACAACAGGGACCAACCAAGACCTGTCGACCAGGGGTTGAGGCATTTCATGTTCCATCTTGTTTGTGATGAAGATTACCTGTCCCTTGAAATCGAACTTTCTCGGTAGTCCGTTGTTATCAGCCCATGAACTGTTCCATGAGATGACTCTTTGTCCATATGAGTCAAGTGCAGCCTTGCACAGTTCCATCATAGTCTCCCCAGACCAGATATCCACATCGTCTAGCACTAGCACTCCACCTTCTTGGCGGTCGTGCATAGCGGTGTAGACTCCGGTAGGAGCAATGTGTCCGGCAACCCAAGTGAATCCTTGCTTGCCTTTCTTGTCCTCTACGAGGTTCATTCGCTTGAGTGCTTCCTTTACCATGTGAGATTTTCCTAGTCCGCCTGTTCCACAGACGATTACTGAGGGACTAAATCTTCGAATTACCATCAACACAATTGATTCCATCATTTCGAATCTTTTGTTGACTGAGTGTTTGCTCATTTTATCGGTAATCGATTGGTTTCGCGCTTTCATTTCTCGGATTTTGGTATTTTCCTCGATTGATTGCGTTTCTGCTGTTGTTGCTGTACTTGCAATTGGTGTTACAACTTCGTTAGTCACACTTGAGGGGTTCGTAAAATTGATGTTCTCAAGTGTGCCGTTTTTGATATTTGTTTCTCCTTGCAAGTTATTCGTTTGCATGAGCGGTGTGTTTAGAACACGGGGCAGTCATTCCATTCTGCCCAAAAGGCAGACGATTCATCCTTTGCCAGCACAGGGCCGACTAGGACTTTGAATATCTCAAAGCGCATTCCCTCCAATTTTAATGGCAGGGTAACATACCTGAGTATTGGAATTGCCTCACGGCCTTCATTCAGGGTATACCTTCTTTGAATAGCCATTAGTGATGATATCAACACTCGGCCTACAACCTTAGATGCCGATTCATCGCTGGTGCTGCTTTGATGGGCAGTCCACGCTTTCCAAATCGGGATCCATAGGTAGTCATCCGTGTGTTCATCTGGTTGTATTGACCTCAACTTAGAGAAGAGGCTGTCTGCAACCGGGTCATTTGTTTGTTCTTGCATGAGCGGTTGGATTAGCAAATTTCAAGCCATGCTTGTGTAGCCATTTCGGCTTCCTTTTTGCTAATCGCTATCCGGTTTCCACCCTTTGTGGTGGATGTGAGGACTGTTCCTCCTTTAGCCCATTCTTGGGCCTGTCTTTGTGCGTTTTTCTTGGCCTTTCGACCTCGTTTTCCATTTTCATGGATTTGTGTTGCTGTATCTTCGTAATATTGAGTCGTTCTGTTGAAATCTATTGAGCCTGTTTTGCGGCTGATTTTCCACGGAAAGATCCTAGACATGAGGGGTGCAAAATGGGTAATTCAAAACAAAACGCCCAACCGCATTGTCGCGGTTGGGCTTTTTGAATATGACTTTGCGTGGGGGGTGCTCGAGATTTTTACTAGCCGCCTGCCTGCTGTATGGCTCTCGAGGGTCCGTGAGGACACGGCTCCTAACACAACTGATTTCCTTCTTCAAGATCCAGTTGGCCTCATCCCTGAATTAGGGATTACATTCCTCATTACCTATTGAAGCCGTTTCCGGCCTCTGCTGTAATTTTTTCGTACATGTGGGGTTATCGTTATGTCCATCTCGATTCATGGCTCCATTGCCGACCTCTAATAGGCGGAGCGGGATTTTTTTCGGTGTGTTGAAAGGTTCAACGCTTTGCCTTGAGCATTTCTAGTTGCTGCAAGTGCTGGTTGTCTCTGAGTTGTTGCGCTGCATCCTTCATAACGAGTATTGTTGTCTGGGCATTTCCAATCACTCTATCGATTGCTGCCTTTGACGCCTCGTCAATGAGAAGTTGCTCAACGCAATTACTTGCTTCCCTTGCTATCATCTTAATCTCTGATTTTTCACAGTTTTTGATGTTTCGGGGGCGACGGTTTCGCTGGTTTCCTTTTCCTTTTCTTGGTTTTATACATTTATCGTGCATGAGCGGTTTGCTTTGGAACGGGAGCCCCGCTCAATATCCGCAGATATTGGGCGGGGCGTTCTAGATTTTGAACTCGTTCATACTCCGACGGATTTTGCTTTCTTGCTGTTTGTGATTGTTACAGCCAAGTTTGGTAATCCATCTTCATCTGTGCGTAGGTCAATGAAGTAGCCACGGATGCTTTCGTTGCAATCTAATGCTAAACGCCAGACACTTTGTTTTCCTGTTGGAGGTGCGGCAATTGGTATGCCTGCTCCCTCAACTAGGGTGTGAACAGAGTAATCAGCCTCATTCATTGGGTTTGAAGCTGCTCGTCCGGACAAGATGTAACCAGGGGTGATTCCCTGTCCATCATGGCGGGTTAGGCTCATCAAGTTGGCTGGACCGTTTAGGTCGCCAAGAAAGTTGATGAGCCCGATTCCGATTTGTCCTCGAGTAACTTTCCCATTTGATTGTGGGGTTGAGTCCTGTCCTTCCATGAAAAATGGAATAGATCTGATGCGTAGAGCACTATTGATTAGTGCAACGAATCCTTGAACCATGTTCAGACTGTTGGAGTTGTAAAGCTGCCATCTGCTGAGGCCATCCACTGATGGGGTAGGCCAGTAGTCCAATTTTTCGTGATACTCACATTCTGCCATTCGCACGAATACCGTGTTCAGCCCGATGATTGTTGGGCTTGGTGCGGTTACGATGTCTGAGATGATTCCTGCATCTTTGAGGATGCTGAGTTCATCAACGAGGGCTTGCTTATCAAGTCCGAAGGCCAGCATGTCGCATCTGACTTCGTAGACTGGTCCGTCTCCGTCAGTATTTGGGACATAGATGAAGCGAGTTCCACCGTTTACAATGTATCGGGTGAAGTTCTTCTTTCCTTTTTGCTTGGTCTTCCTTGTGACTTCTACTCCTTCCAAGTGTTGTTCTGCTGCTTGGAGGGTATTGATTAAGTCCTCTGGGTCTATCTTTTCGTTCGTTTTGGTTTCTGTTTGCATGTTTGTTTGCATGAGCGGTTGATAGTTGAGTTAAACTCAACGGTATGCACCATACTTCAAACCGGGGATTGGGTGGTTTCCGGCTCCACGACGCCTCATTGTGGCAATCATGGAATGAAGGACTTGGTTCGCACGGAACGCAAGTTCATTTGGTCCCTTTGAAGGATCCAAATTTCCTTTGAAGTCGAATGCACCTGCTTCTTGAATGTCTGTCTCGCATAGGAGGCAGAGCCATTCAGGAGCTTTTCCAATTGTTAGCACCTTGCGGTGTCCAACAGAGGAGAACTCCTCGCTGTTCAGGTTGCAGTTGCATATAGCGCATGTTCTTGTTATCAATTTCTGCTTCGTTTGTGTTTGTAGCATGTGTGGTGTGTGCGGTTTGGGTTCTGGCAGAGCATTACCTTCACCTACTACGGTCTCGATTCTCCCTTGTTTCTCAAATCCTAACCGGAAAGTCCGGTAGTCGGGTAGGTTAAATCCACCTATGATGGTGAATTAGTCCTCTTAATTGAGAATCGGCCTGCGTGGAACTCTGCTTCCTCTACGGCCATGGGGGAGTCGGCTCTAAGCAACATCAAGTCAAAGTAAGCATCCCCGATGGATTGCTCCATCTTCGTCTGCTTAGATCATGCTATGATATCGTTCGTAGCGACGCTTTGACTTGAATCGGCTTCGAGCTATCGATTCAGTAGTTGGTGGCCTCTACCACTGCTCGCTATCCGTTAAGGATGAGCATGTGGTTTTGGCCGTTATACGAGCGGTTGCGTAAACATTGGCAATCTCATTGAGCGACCTGCCGCTTTCGTCTTGCTAAAGGAACTGGTGTTCTTTTGGGCTTGACGGTTTTAGCGGCAGGTTGTACTCGGCTTCTGGACGCCTGATTAAACAGGTTAGTCGCAGATGATGTTCTTGCCTTATTCTTCTGCCCCTTGAACTGGGATTTCTTGGCATGTGGCTTTGACGCCTTTGCCTTGACAGTTTTCATGTGCTTTCTCCAAGCCTTGATGTGATTATCATAGATTGGATCTGCGAAAACTGCTTCTGGCACATACCGAGAGACCATACTTCCGATTCGATTCCAGCCACCAAAACTCAATGAATCATTCATTGCGTTTTTGATTTTGGAAACATAGGATGCTGGAGCATTCTTATTCAGTTTGCTCCAGTGTTCGGAACCCATCTTGGTAACCCAAGTTGGGATGTAGAGTTCTTGCGGGGTTTCGATGTTCTTATTTTGCATATTCATGGGGGGTTATCGTTATGTCCATCTCGAATCATGGCTCCATTGCCGACCTCTAATAGGCGGAGCGGGATTTTTTTCGGTAGTGTTGATGGGAGAATTTAGTCCTCAGCGATTGTGGGATCTTGAAGCGAATCATTTGCTTCTGCTGTTCCCTTTGCTGGGGACAGAACTTTGGACTCATTGAAGGTCCAACCTAATTCCATCATCATGGATAGAATCCATTCAGGTGCTTGACTCCAGTTGCCATGGAACTTGATGTTGCACATGTTGGCGAATTCAATTATCTCGCTTTCTAATGTGCTTTGTGTTTTGCCATGGGTTGCTGCTGTCGCTGCAATTGCCTGATTAATGGATGCTCCAGATGCTTCTACTTCGAGCAATACTGTGTCCCAAAGGGTCATCATTGCTGAGTATAGGCTCAGGTATATTCGTTCTGCCATCGTGCTTGTTTGCTTGCTAACTTGTGTGTGTTGCATGTGGGGTATGGGAAGACTTTGTCTTCCTCATTAGCATAGGTCATAGGGGCCGTAGGCCCTGACCGTTTTAGTCATGTTTTGGTGCTAAGTTTTATTCTACCTCTCGATAGAAACGGCGCAAAGCAACCTTTGGACTCCTCCCGTAAAGGGTGGTGTGTGTGGTGTTACGGGTGTCCATGGGTCTCTCTCGCCAATAAAGCGAGTTGTAGGCGTACTCCAACGCCTCGTTGTTCGTCAATGATTTGACTACACCTCATGGTGGACCGTGCTGGATTCGAACCAGCGGCCTCCTAAGACAGACAACTTCGACTCCTTCCGTCCTGCCCGGGACAGTTCGGTTTTTGTCTTATTCTGTTTCTTAGGCGCTCTTCCTGACTGAGCTAACGGCCCGTAACGGTGTTTTGAGGAAGTATTTCTTCCTCATTGGTATAGGTCATAGGGGCCGTAGGCCCTGACCCATTTGTGTGTGGTTTTTGTGTGTTTGTGAGCGGTTTAGCCTGATTTCCAATCCATACTGACGAACTTCCTCGTAAACCAATTCTGGCCTTTCGGCACTCTCGGTTTGCGTAAGAGAGCGAGATCGTTCCCCGTGAGGGGCTTAGATCTTCGTAGCTCGCCTTCTGTTCACCTGGAACCATTGCTGGTACAGGTGCTCTCCAATAACTACTGCTGCAGGGTCGAGCATCGGGTTTCCGCTTGCTAGTGGACGGTCAAAAGACCAATCCATGTGCTTACGGTGTTGCCGATATTGCTGTCGCCTGTAACTCAAATAGGGGTGTCCTTCACCGTCAAAGCGGTGTCGGTAACGATATTTTCTTATTTTTCCCCTCTTCCCAGCATTGGAAATCGTTTGTTGGCTAATTTGCATTTATCATACAAGCCCTGAACTACCTCATGTCCGTGGGGCTAATCCACATTGTCCTTTCGGAGCGTAGAATCACCTAAGCAGCAACCAGCCGCTTTTGCTTCGTAACATATCGGACCAACTGACTAATGCCAGTAGTGATTAAGTCACCAACGAGGTCTTTTCGTCAATGTTACGGTTTTCGGTGGACTACATGGGAAAGGAGCGATGATAGTCGCTACTTTCTCTCAATGTATATCCGTTAGCCGAGAAGAGGCACCAAAAGGTGCGGGTATCTCTATTTCTCGACCCGGTGTCTCGGTGAAGTCCTCTTTCGAGGGATCCTCCGCCTTATCCCCTATCTCTAGGGTTTAGCAGATACTTCGTGTAGGCCCTTGAGCCAACCGAGAGAGGGCATTCCTGTCCTCATTAGATGAGGTCATAGGAGCCCTAGGCCTTGCCGTAGCAAGGTGGTGTGTGGTATAATTTCTTCGTGGTTTTAGGCCACAGGAGGTATATGAATAGGCCCTTTTACTCTCTTTCCTTTGGATCTAGAGGCCTCAAGCTGCTACTCTTGGCCTCTTTCTCTAGAAAGAGTGTATTTTGGGTATTTCTTCATGTTCTCCACTGTATTGTGCCACAGGGGGTATATGAATAGGCCACTTGCAGTCAATTTCAAGATCGCTGAAAGGGCATGATTAGCTTCTCATGCCTTCGCTTTCAATTATTGCTTCAATATGGGTATTTCTTCATGTTCTCCACTGTATTGTGCCACAGGGGGTATATGAATAGGCCATATTTCGGTAACATCTCCAGATCTCTCCTTCGAAAGCTACTCCTGGCATGGCCGTAGGCCAAACAGGGTGAAATATGGGTATTTCTTCATGTTCTCCACTGTATTGTGCCACAGGTGTTATTTGGCAAGGCCGTTTCCGTTAACCATGGCGAGTAATGACGATACGGCCAATCAGATGGGGGCGACTGCTGATTTTTCGTCAATATCGTCTGTCCTTTGTCCTGCATTCGAACAGCCGCCTGGGTGTGCCGTCTCCCTTGCCAAGCAACAAAACTTTGATTCTTTGTCAGTCGACTCTATGACTGGGAGGGCGTATTGCGGATCATGCGGCGTGGAATTCGTTGTTGACCGTTATCAGGTTAGTCATGAGCAGAAAAAGAGTGATGATGGGATAGAAACCTACGGATCTGTTCTCTCCAAGTCTGGGAAGCAACGGAATAGGGAACAATCCTTTGACCGCCTGGGCTATCTTTGTATTAGCAAGTTGGACTTATCTCAAAGTGTGTTGGCACAAGCTACCCGCTACCTGTACGATATGATGGAAGGTGGAGCCGCTAAAGGAGGTCGGGGTTTTCCCCAACTCGAAGTGGTTGCGGCTTATGTGGCAGGTAGAATGCATAATCAATCCCTTACTCTCGAACATGTTGTTAATATCCATCGAGATTGGATTACAGAAGAAGGGGAGTTCAAATCGATAAAGGCGGCATCTATGAAATCAGTTAATCGATTGCTGCAGAATATGACTAGGGAAAACATTCTGCCTTACCCCCGCCCTTCTGCAGATGATATCATTGGTTCTAATTCGTGGTGCTTGGCTAATCTAGATGAAGTCATTATTCAGAATGCTAAGGAGTTGTCTAATTGCGGAGTCCAAGGTTCCCCCGATTCTATTGCTGCAGCATCGGTGATGGTGGCTGCGAAGAATAAGCGTGTTGTGAAACCCGGAGATGACTTATCGCGGCCACGAACACAAATGGCCGGAGAGGAAGATGGGCAGCGTTTAACGCTCGAAGTGATTGCCAAATTGTTTCCTGGCACTACTGCTAGAACTGTAAGGCGAAGAATGAAAGAGATTAGGGATGTTTTGGAACTTAGGCTACCTCTAACACGAGAGCAAGTAGAGGTTCTTGAAAATCCTGATCCCCGCAAGGTGCGTGTCCGTAATACTGTTGAGGAAGTATTCAGTCAATTGGATTCGGAATTGGAAGGAAAGATACCATTGACTTCTAAGGATGTAGCAATTCTACGAAAATTGAAAGATTCAAACAAGAGGTAATGTGATTTCCCTTTTGGTTTTCTTGGAATCTTTTCTGTATTGCAACAGAACATAATGGATGTCTCTGCGATTGTAGCTTCCGTTTTCATCTGGTTCTGCGGACCAACAGGCATACCTTAGTGAGCGGTTTTCTTCCTGCATTAGTTCCAACATGGTTTCAGGGCCAACGCTGTACACTTCCTTGACTTCTCTGAGAGATAATTGCTCATCTGGAACTAATCGCCAAAGTGTTCGTCTGTATTCTCCTGTTCCATCCTTTGTTCTTTCAACACCTGCTGGATCAAACCTTTCTGGGTATGATGAAAGGATCCCAGCAATTACTGATTTCCGTTCTTTACCCATTTTGTCTAGTATTCGGTCAAAAGGGAGAATTTCATCTTTGGACTCATGGAAGATTTTCTCAATCTTTGGGACAAGGCGGTTTTTTGCCTTCCTTGCCATCAGGCCTCATCCCCCTCGTCCTTCCTAAGTTGTGTGAGTTCTTGCACCAGCCGCCAGACTATGTCGTCCATTGTCTCGCCCCTGTTGCCGAGGCTATTCAAGATTTCATGCGTTCTTTGCTTAACATTGATGTGTTTCAACTTTGAGCCGTCTGCCGCAATGTTCCCCATGAGACCAACTGTGTGTATCTGTCGTATAAGCGACTCGGAGGGATTGGGATGGGATGTGAAAGGCTGTGATACTTGGGCAAGAGGGGAGAGAGTTTATGCACCGTGCGCTGAAAGGCGCCCATAATGAAAGCAGAAGATCCTCTAGTGCAAACCTTACTCAAGACCCTGATGGAGTTAGAAAAGGTGGATGAAAAAGACTTGAGACACATGATTGAAGTTGCTGGACAACTATGTACCCAACTCGAGCGGCCGGAGAGTATTGCGGCCTTGATGTTTCAGGTGATGGATGTTTCCAAAGCGGTTGATTCCTCGATTACTGGTTATGCCTGAATCCTTCATACGACTGAACACCTTCGGCTCTCACATGAGAGTAGGTTTTCTCCTGTTAGGCAACGCCCCGTTTTACTTGACTGGGTATGGTACGCAATTGAAAATTCTAGGCGACAAATTAATTGAAGAGGGTTACCCTGTAGGTCATGTTGTTGACTTTGGATATGCTGGACAACATATGGAATGGGAAGGGCGAACTGTTTACCCCCATGATAAGTTGCCAGGAACTCTGACTGCTGATACAATGAAATCGCACATCCTGTCTTTTCAACATAAACACGGTTTAGATCAAGTCGTTGTTTGGTCTTTGGGTGATACATGGAAATTGAGTAAGTTGAATCAAGCCATCAAGCACCCGTATTGGATTTGCATGACTCCTGTTGATTCGGATAGGATGGATGGCGGTTCAATTACCGCTCACAATAATTCATGGTTGCAAGCCGCAATATCGAAACATGGTGTTGAAATTATGAGGGCTGCTGGATTAACTGGCATCAATTACCTCCCCCACATGGTCGGAGATTCCTTTGTGCCAATAAATCAAGAGTATGCTAGAGCCGCATGTGGTTTGCCTCAAGATCCCTTTGTCGTTGGTTTCTTTGGAGACATGAGTATGCGTAAATGCCCTCATGAGAATCTAGAGGCTTTTGCAATTTTCAAGCAGTCCGTACCGAACTCCCTCCTCTTCATCAAGACTAGTAACCATGTCCAACAGGTTCAATTCCATGAATTAATTCATAGGCTGGGTTTGCAGAATTCGGTTATCACAATTCCCCCCTATGATTCCCTTCTAGGGCTAACGGATTATGAGATGGCACGAGCCCTCTCCAGTTTGGATGTGCTTCTTCATGTGAGTTCCCAAGAGGGTTTTGGAATCATACAAGTTGAAGCCCAAATGTGCGGAGTACCTGTTATCAACATGGATTTTGGTTCCCAAAGAGAGCTTCAAGGAAATCCCGAACTGTTGGTTCCTGTGGAACAGATGAATCGTGTTGATGGTGGAATGAAGGTTCCATTTGCGGCACCTGAGAAGATAGCGGAGAAGTTGATGTCTGTTTACAACCATCTCAATAAAGTCAGCAGTCTTTCCGATGGTTTTATCGTCAAAAGGGCAATCGAACATGCAGAAACATACAGGGTTGATAAGGTGTGGGACGAGTATTACAAGCCATTCCTCAAAGGGATGATTGGATCTATTGATGCGGTTTCTAGAGTTGTTATTCCCCCCCGTTCATTGAAGAAGGTGGGCATTGTTTCTACATTCGATACTGAATGTGGAATTGCTACTTACACCCACATGCTTGCTACAAAATTGGTAGAGCAGGGAATGGAAGTTGTTGTCTTTTCGGAAACAGACGGTGAGTTTGAAGAAGTTCTTGAACATGAAGGTATTCGGCACCATCGATGTTGGAATCGAATGAATCCAAACACCAAATTATTCCGTGAACTTGTTGAGAGGGAGGGTTGCGATATTATCCACTTCCAGCACGAATGGCAGTTGTTCAAGAGTACGGGGTTGATTGAGGAACTTCGAGATGTACAAGTTAAGAAAGCCATCACATATCATACCCCTCAGCCCGACCAAATGCGTAAATTGCTAAGGATTACTGATTCAACCGTTGATGCCCACATAACGCACTGGCCGGAGACTACCCAGTTGTTGCCAATGGTTTGTGAACATGGGATGTTGAATGGTGTCCAAACCATCAAACATGGTGTCCTTGAGCATTCACTTGTCCAGGACAAGTCTGTTCTGGGCATTCCTGAAAAGGTTCCAGTATTCTTCACCTTTGGTTTTGCTTCTTCAAGCAAGGGGTTGGATTATTTCATTGATGCGGCCATCCAAGCTTCTAAGAATCCAAATTGCCGGTACTTCGAAGTTGTAATTGCAATGTCCTATCATCCCGATTGGGATATGAGCGACTTGGCGAAGGAGATTAGAGCGAAGGCTGGTTCTGTTGATTTCATTACGCTTATTGAAGGATGGATGGATGATGATTCACTTGATGTTCATGCGGCTGCTAGTGACTACCTTGTTTTCCCCTACCGTTGGTACCAACAGATCCATAGTGCGTCTGGCGCAGTTAGACGCGTTTTGGGTCATGGTAAGCCCGTCTTGGTTACAGATGAGGGAAGGCTTCGAGATTTGACTGGAGGCGTACACGGTTGGAAGTTCGGCCAATACGATGTAGATGGCTTCGCTGCTGCTATTGTTGATGCGTCTTCATTACTTGGCAGTCCTCGGTATCAAAAGATGGCCCAAGCGGTCAAGGATTACTCTTCTTTGACCTCGTGGGATAATATTGCTGCGCAACACATTCAACTTTACGATAAGGTCTGTGGCTTGTGGTCGGTGGTTCCAGAGGGTATGTCACGAGCCCAAAGAGTTGAGATTGATTTACCATTCCCAGAATTACTTGATTCGGATGTTCAAGTGGATCGTTGGCATTTGCATAGGGGTGACGAAGAAGAATGACTGAATGGAAGAAGGAAGATGTTGGCAAGGAAACTCCCGTTTTTATCGAGGGAGTGAAGGTGATTGATATGATTGTTGAAGTAATGTTGCCAGATGGGCAGGTTATTATTGGGCCTCAATTGGCGTGTGCTCATATTTTTGCTCGTTATTCAATGGTTCCTGCAATGGAGATGGTTAGCGAAGCTACACAGAAAACAATTGAAAGCATGGAGGGGGATGCATGACGCCAGGAGTGGTATACAAGTGTGTGAAATGTGGTGTTTGGAGTATGGGTACTCACAAATGCGTTCAAGAGGAGGAAGAGTAGATGTTATCCGTAATCTGTTGTACTGCCCGTCAAGAGGCAGGTATCAAAGAGATGTTGAAGAGTTTGGAAAAGCAGACGCATACTGATTTCGAGTTTGTTTTGGTTGATAAGGCATGGGAATCTCGCAACGGGGCTTTCATCCTGATGCTGGATAATTCGTCGGTTAATTGCAAATACATCAAAGACGAATCCAAACATGGATTTGTTTCGATTGCCTCTGCTCGGAACCTAGCAGTTGAGTCCTCCGATGGAGATTGGATCGTTTCAGTTGATGATAGGACGCTGTTCTACCCCGATACCTTGGAACTACATGCGCAAGCATTTGAGGAAGGTTGGGATGGTATGGCGGGTTTTTCTGATTTCCACCACGAAGGCGTTTTTGCTGAGAAAGAACCAGACAAAGAGGATGAGAGGGGAGATAACCCCCAGTCAGGACATGGGAAATATGCATCAAGTAATTTCTTTGGCTATCACATGGGGTTCTCGAAGAAGGCTTGGGCTAAGGTCCGGGGTTTCGATGAGAACTATGATGGTGTTTACGGGTGGGAAGATTGTGATTTTGGTTTGAGGCTCGGTAATGCGGGAGCGGTTGTGAAATTGGGAACCCAATGTCGTGTGCTGCAGATTCGAGACGCTGCACATGGCGAGGTTTTCCAGAAGGATGATGCGCCACATGCAATTACTGGAGGTCACATCAGATGGCGTAATGACCGAATGTATAGGCTCACATTAATGAACAGGGGCAGGTGCAGGTGGTAATATGAAAACAAATGGACGCAGATATCGCAGATTAATGGCGGCTTGGAAGAAGAATAGAAGAGGGCGTTCGAAGCCTGTAGCTTCTAAGCGTCAAGGCCGTCCGGTAAGCAAGAAGAGAACCCCTCGGAGGAGATGAAATGGTTGATGGTCTTCTGCAGCATGATGAATATTCTGATGTTTGTCCAATCTGCAAGGAAATTGTCACCGAAGAAGAATGGCCTGTGCCGATTTCGAGAATGGAAGAACGGACAGGGCAGAAGTTTCCCCCTTGCGTAGTATGTGGTTCTGATGAAGACATCCATTACAATTACCTGACTATGCCTCAGAAGGATGGAAGAGGATTCAATCACAATCTTTTGCTGTGGTGCGAATCCTGCGGAAGTGGTACGCAACATGATGGGTTTGATGTATTGACAGGTAAGCCCAAGATCGCCCTGCGATTACCGAATGAGTTTTCCAATGATTCGATGGAGAAGGCGAAGGAACGGCTTGAAGCGGCTTTGGCCGCAGGTGAACAGGATGAAGAACTCGCCCAGGAGATCCAAGCAATGTTAGTCATGCGTGGTTTTTTCCGAGTCCACCATTACCCTTGCTTAGATGATGGTTGGGATGCGATGGGGCATGGAGTCCGACCACTAGAAAGAAACGAGATTATGAAGAGGTTCTATGAATGGTCTAATGATGAGGCCATAGGTGTGGCCGAACTGTCTGACAATCCTTTGACGAAGAATAAATCTCCTAGGACTCGAAAGCGTGGGAAGCGTTGGTGGTAACGAACTGATTATATGACTGAACCACTTGAACCAAATCATGCGAGACCCAACCTACAAAATCGCCCTAGTCTTTGAAGATGCAGAAGGAAACAATGTTACTCTGGCAACAGATGTACCTGAGAACCAAGTCGGATTGGCACATGCTTCAATGTTGAAGCTTGCTGCTGGACTCAAAGGCAAGAGCGACGACGAGTGATTAAAAGCGTAAATGCTAAGGGGCAGAGCCTCTTCGCCTGTTCATGCTCAGCCAACCGCATTCTGCTGTAAATCACATGAATTACAGTATTCTTGGTTCACATACTGTTCAAGATGCGGCCAATAATGCGAAGAATAATTTCTCTCCTTCGCAGAGATCTAGACATGCTCGAACCGCATATCAGAATAATCATCAGAATCTAATGCAACCGGCTATTGCTAACAATCCTCATCTTGCAGATGTTTTGAGAGGTTCTCAAGATCCAATGGGCGCCTCTTGGAATACTGGCGCTTTTCTCATCGCCGCAGGCGTGGGTGGGTTATTGTCGGTGGTGTCGTCGTCGAAGGACTTGAAGAGTTTTGGGAAATCGAAGAAGACACAAAGGAGAAACATTACCATTGGTACTATGATTGCTGCTTGTGGGCTGCTTGCAGTTGGATATTCGAAGAATTCTGAATTAATTCCCGCAGGTATCGGACTTCTTTCTGGCAATGTGGTTGGCAACAACTTGTGGTCTATCGGCTCCCGCGATTCTGGATTCGACTTTACGCCTTCGAAGTCCCTATTTGAGTTGGACTACTAGATGGGAATGGTTCAAACGGCTGAACCGGCTGGCATTGTCTATGTCGGCAGAAGATGACTCGCACACATTACGCATCTTTGGGTTACTTTTCGTAAACTCATTTCTGATTGGTGCGGCAGTTGGGATCCACCAGCAGGGGCTTTGGTTCCCTGAAGAAAGTAATTGGGCTAAGATTGCAGGCCTCTATATGATGAGTGCTACATTTATTCAAATGGTTGCATTTATGATTTACAAATTGTTCTTCCAGGAGCGACTTGAAGATCAATCGTATATTCAAGGGCTTCATTCCTCTATGCGTCGTAGTATGAAGAAAATTAATGCGGAGACTCAACAATTCCAAGTGGGTCTCGAATTGGAAGCTAAGAGAGCCCAACAGCAGAAGCAGATGCAATTGCTACGAAATAAGGTCATGGAAGATGATGATGAGTCTGGCCTTAGCGAGAAGATGATGATTGAACTTCGGTGAGGCTACCTTATGCGAGGGCTTCTTTTTCCAAGTGAATCTGCTCATCAAGCAGAGATAATGGCTGAGGCTTTTGCCAATAAATCGATATGGGACATGCGATGGTACAAATTCAAACTTTGGTTCTACACTAGCGTAACTGCTTTCATCTTCATGTTCTTTACATCCCTTATTGAATGGTTCTTTGATTTCAGTCTTTTCAAGTGGATGTTCGGGCTGTAGGTTTCATACGGCTGAACCGTCTCACATTGTCCATGACGCTAAGCGGATTCATTGCAATGCCTCGAAAACCGGGGAAAACAAAGATTGGGCAGATCCTCAAGAATATTGGATTCAAGGATAAGGGAGCAGCAGGAAATATGTGGGTCTTTGGTAAGACTCGGTTCCGTGTAGATGTGGTTGATTTTAGGGATGATTTGAGAGATCATGACGCTGAATGGGTTGAAGAAGTTGGATGGGATGATAATTGGGCCGTCCGTATTGCTGTCAATCATTCTAACAGAACAGATGAAAATTACATCTTGTGGCATTCGATTCTAGTCATAGCCGCTGAGTGCTTAGGCGTTAGAGAAATTTGGTTAGATGGCGGCACAGGCATTCCACAGCAACCGTACACACTTCGAGAGTTGTTTCCTGAATTGAAATCTGATGAAGGAGAAGACTTGATTGAAGAATCCGAAGCCGCCCCTGTTCTAGTCGACAAGGCAGAAGTCTTGGAGCTTCCAGATATTGAAACACCTGCTGAGCCTGTTTTGGTTCCATCTGAGCCTGAGCCTGAGCCTGAGCCTGAACCTGTGCCTGAGCCTCAAACAGAATCGTCCGAAGAGGATTACGATTCCTGGGGATGGGATGAGGATGAGGATGAGGATGAGGATGAGGATGAGGATGAGGACGATTCATGGAATGAGGATGAGGATGAGGATGAGGATGAGGATGAGGACGAGGATGAATCCGAAGAAGAGAATGAATCCGAAGAGAATGAATCCGAAGAAGGTGTTGATGTAATCACTGAATGGTGAGTTCTTTGGTTGAAGGGGGTGCAATGGCGTGGGGAGGCCTCCTTTACCTCAAGCACCTTTGGGATTCTTGGAAAAGTCACCGAATAGGAATATATGGCCTGTGGGCGTGTGGTAAGACCACCCTGAATCGTTATTTGAATACCTCTGGGGATCTCGAAGAAGATACTGCCCGTATGACTAGCACCGCTCACCCCTATGATAAGAAGAAGAAGCAGTATGTTCCACCAAATGCAACCCGCAAGAGAATTCATGTTTTGTCCGAAGCAAATCAGTCATTCCGTAGAACCATTCTCTCGTCTGATATTGGAGGCCAGTCCGAATATTTCAATCTCTGGGTTCGAGATTTGGTGTTGCGTGATGTTGAAGTAATCATCTATCTGGTTGATTCAAGGGATGATCCAGATGGGCTTCAAGAGGCAACATTTCGAGACTTTACGAGAATTATTGCCGAGAGAGATTTCCGTTTTACTGAACGAAAATTGAGGAAAAAGGCCAGAAATTATCAGCCGAAGGTGGTAGCCCTTGTTGCCAATAAATCGGACCTTTGGCTCAATCCAGACGAACGGGCGTATTACGAGGGGTCTGGCATTGGCAGGCATCCAATTTTTGATGCTTACAGGCCGCACTTGGTACGGCTACAGAGAGCCGGTATTCCTACTTTGAAGCGAAGTATTTCAGCCCTCCATGGGTATGATGTGGAGCGATTAATATGGGATTGCTTGAAGGCGAAGTCGTGATATGACTAAACCACTTGGCAACTACCATGTCGATGTTTGGCGATGAGGCTTCGAGTGGTCTGGAGGATTCTCATTTTATGTCGAATGTGAGGTTCACCTTCGATGACAATCCGGATCCATACAAACGAAGAAAGATAAATATGAAAAACGCGTATGGCGTTTTGAAACCAAAGCGTAGATGGAGGATTGGTTCCCCCGTCCATAACAATGCAGGACAATGTTGTGTTACTGGTATTGATTTGAGGGCTTTGGGTGCTGAAGCTTACAACAGGGCTTTACTTGACCCGCATACCCTGCAGCCTGTGGATGATGGTCGAACATTGATGACTGAGTTCTTTCTAGATCATTTGACGGGCAAACCAGTTCAGTTTGCGGCTCAATCTGGAGTTACTACTGGTTTGCCGCTTCGTTCGTCTTATTGTCCAGGATTATTGCAGATTTATTGGTTGTATACTCAATGGAAATATGAAACCGATATGGAAGAACAGGGTAGGAATAGTTCATTCCTTAGAAGTAGAGGTATTGAATTAAAGCCTTTGAGAAGAAAGGATGTCAAAAAGCGCAATAGACCCTTGTTAGTCGATGAAATTGAGCCTTTTTTTGCTAAGGTCAAAATGCATGAAGGGCAGGGCATAACCATTGTTGAGTATTCTAATCCTGATGAAAATTCTAACTTCTTCGGAGAGATTGATTTAGTACACATAACATTGGATTTGCGGAAGATGCGAAGCGAGGAATTAAATAGGGAAAAGACAAAGGGGGGCAACCCCTCCGATAATCAAAGCGAGGTTATACCATGAGCTTCTACAATCCAAACCCCACACCACAAAATACGAACGCTAATGTCGGTAATCCGTTCTCTAAGGCACCTCCAGTGCCAACTGGAGCACCAATGGGTATGCAGGGTATGCAGCCAATGGGACAACAAAACCCCTATGGTATGTATCAACCAACGCCACAGGCTTTGTGGGCTCAACTTGGTTATCAAACCGAGCCCTCTTTGGTTGAACTCATTCGAGATTTAGTTGTACAGAATTCTTTGGATTCTGCGCGATTCGCCGTTGAGGGGGGTTTCTTCGCTGATATTGCAATTATGGAGCAACTGATTGATTATCGCTTGAAGGAGTTCTTCACCAATTTCCGATTAGAAATACACCAAGACGCTACGCAAGAAGGTGCTATGTTCATCAAACCTGCTCCAGAGCAGCCTACGGATGAAGGAAAGAGATTGGCAACCCTCACCCAAAGTGATTTGACTGCGAAGGTTGAGGAAATCAAGGGTGCAATTCGAGATAATCTATTGCAGACTGCGGATCAGAAAATTGAGTTGCATATCCAGGCGTCTGCTTTGGCTACGCAACAAGGATTCATGGGCTCTCTTCTAGCAGAGGACGCTAATGGGCAAAGAGGCGGCATTCTTTCTGCTACTGCAGGAGTTGCAGGAGGCATTCTAAGATCTGCTGCAGGTCTTCCACCTGCGCCAAAACCACCGGGGGCTTGATTAAATGAGTGTTGAAAGAGTTGATGAATTGCTAACAGAGATGGCGTCCGGTTCGAAGTCAAGAAAGAAAGAAATAGATGTTTATTCGATTATGGATGATTGGTTTCAACCTAAATCAGAATTGATGAAGCATGTGATTATTATTCAAATGATTGCTTGTATTATCGTATCGATGTTCCTTTTGATTACTGTCGGAGATTCTCTGAGTAGTGAGGGCTTGCTCTTTGCAGTCATGGCTTTCATGTTGTTTGTTGGCGGATCCTTCCAATTTTACAATCGAATGACGGGTGGAGGGAGATACTGATGCCTTCGGCTAACCATCCTGCATTGTTGATTCCCAAGGTTGCACCAGTAGCACCTATGAGCCTTTCACTATACTACCTCTACAAACGACCATCAGATTGGAAGGTTGCAGTATCTACGCTGATATTTTCATCGGCCTTGTTGGTTGCAGGTCTAAGGTGAGGTTTTGATACATTGTACCCAAGTTTGCCCTGAATGTGGCAAAGTTGCATGTGTTGGGCATATGCGATGTCATTCATGCGGGTATTTTCTTCGCGTTGAAGATCTAGTTCGGTAGTCCATATTCCAGAACTTCATCTAGAAGCTTCTCGTAATCAGCATCATACTCTTCTGCGTCTGGCCTTCCCTTTCTGCCGCTATTGACGAAATACACACCGTAAGGAACACGGCCTTGAGATACCATGTATTCTGCGACTCTGTGATTAGAGAGCAGCAAAGCAAATGAATGTGTTAAACCCGCATTGCGTCCCATCGTTTTATTGAAGCGAGGGCCTTTTGGCCGTCCCCTTGTATTTTTCTCCAACTTACGAACCCAATTTTGGTATGAAGTGTAACGAACATAGGGAATCCCTCGTTCTTTGATCTGCTCAATCACTTCCCAACAAGAGCCAAAACCATGATTTGAGACTCGGGTATCATCATAACCGTAAGTAACTGAAAAATCATTCCGCCCAGGGGCTATCTCAATGTTAGAATTCAAAACTTGACCGCCATGAGTTCTGGATTCAACTTTGACCCATTCTCCCTTAATTTGCTTTGGACGGCCATGAGCAGTCCAACACCACAACGAAAAAGGAGTCCTATGCATTTCATTGATACTTGGATCTCTTTTGTAATCCTTCCAATCCTTGAATCTGCAAAGAACGGTGATGTCGCCCCCATTGACCGCTCTATCAAACGAGTTTGCTTGAATAGAGATTAACGCCCGAGTAAATCCGAGTTCTTCTTCATATCGAGGCGTAGTTCTTGGTTCTCGATTATTGAATGGCCCCCGATTAAGTCGAACTGGGTGCTCATCAGGAAGATGGCCGATGAAATTTGATGCTTCCACATCAGGTTTGAGCAACATGGATATTGTACCCACGCGCTTGTTGATTTCCAATCTCACTTTTTCTTCGCCATCCCATGTAGGGTTGCGCTTAGGACAACAGTAGCAAGCAACAGTGGCTCTACTCAGCCCGTCCAAACACCATTCAAATTCCCAATCGTCATTTCCTTCTAATTCACGCACTATTACTCGCATAAGGAAAATAAGGGTGGTCTCGGCTCATAAACCCCACGATGGGGGAAGACTAAACCGAATGATCCCCGTAGGGCCAAGTGGACGGCAGGAGGGGCATCGGAGAGGTCGACACACGCAAATGTGCAGACTCCGATACTCCTGTCGTCCACCTGAGCATTAGAAATAAATGGCGGCGGTATATGTGATCTTCGCTGACCCCCCCCCCATGAAAGTGAAAGTGTTGAATATGAATTGAGCCCCGGCGATACTGAGGGTATATGAACTATGCATAGTGGAAGAATTTCCTTGCGGCAGTAATGAAGCGGCCCCACGGGGATTTGAACCCCGGTTACTGGTTCCGCAAACCAGTGTGATATCCAAGCTACACTATGGGGCCTTAATCTTCCCATTCATCTTCTCTGTAGTGGCATTCTACGGAATAGTTGTCCATTTCTATGTCGTCGATCTCCGCCTTCTCGCGTTCCTCTACCAATTTTTGCGTTAGGGCTACGGCCAATACGCCATCATCCATAGAGAATCTCCAGAACATTGTTACAAGGCTTACCTTTCCCGGCCCTCCAACCATAGGTACAAGTTCTAGATTGTGTCCTTCGTATTGTTCTTCCCACCCTGGCACTAATTTCTGAATTTCACCCATTACAGATTCAGCATTGCCGAGGCCGTCAACTTCGAAGGTCACTTCAACCATCCAACATCTTAGGTTGGAAAGTTCCTCTTGTACAATTTCTGCTAATTCATTAGACAGTTTTTCATTATCTATCTTAATCTCGGTTGAGTCGCAGTTCGGACATTCCTTTTGTCCATCGACCCATGGTTTTCCACATATTGCACATTTCTTTTTCATCTTAATCCGCCTCGTATTGGTGGTGTCCGCATTGGAGGCAGATTACAATTACCCCCGCCCCACAGAACTGGTTGCTCGGAACCTCATTCATAATTACATCCATTGATTCGCACTCCCTACACCGCATTGGGATCACGACTTCATCAATTTCTTGATTTCTCGTACCCCATCTTCCATGTTATGAGGTTCCCAATCGCCATATTTCCATGTGAAGTCTTTCACTATGGCCCCTTGACGATTTCTCTTGTCCACCTTGACCCAGAGGATCTTAGCGAAGCAGAAGGGGTATTTTCCGTATTCTTCGAAATATTTACTGATGTACCAGAAAGCAGTCTCTGGGTCTTTGGTGATAGCTTCGATGCCGAAGTTCACGCCTTCTCTCCTGGTAGGACATTTTTTCAAATGACAATATACAGGTAGATTGTGATTGTAGACAATGAATAAATTGTCGGTTTTTCGTCTGAATATCGCTTTCCAAAACGGCATCTTTGGGGCTTCTTCCTTCATGCCATCGAGCGCATTCTGTAGTTCTCTTTTGTGAAAATCTTTGAGTTTTCGGATTTCCCGCTCATGGCTATTTTTCATTTCTTGGTCTCTTTTTTGCAGGGCCATTTCTCTTTCGAGAGATGTTCCGTCATTCACCAATGGAAGGTTTGCCTTCGCTTTTTCGTTCATATCTCTATGTTTTTGTTTTCTGCCTTCGGAACGCTTTTCGCCCATTTCTTCACCTCATTTTCTTTGTGTTAGCAAGTCGGTTACAGTAAGAGCAACAAGGCCGAATCCGAATACCACTAGGGATCTTTGCATGATTCCTGTTTCCAACATCATGCCCAATCCTGCGCAGAGCATTCCAATTAGTGCTGCCCTTCTCTTGAATGCGTTTTCTATTGTTTCAATCATTGTCCCACCTATTGGAATTTCTTGTCCCAGTCTCGAATCTCTACAGTCTTAACGAACTTGGTTCCTTTGCCCTTGCATACATGGCATGAGCCCTTGTAATGTTGGTGGCCTTTGCATTCAGGATAGGTTGAGCATACGAATACCTTCTTTACAGTCCACACTGGTTCTTGGTATTCTTTGAAAGCCATGGGCAATAATAGAAATGCCCATTGGTTGCCAAAGAAATCTTTGTGTTCATCGTTAAGATCTGATGGCGGCATTGTTCGGGCGTGTGTTGAGCGTTCAAAGGGGCCGAATGCTGCCTCTTTCCGTTCTAAATGGCCCAATGTAGAGATGCCGTATGGGGTTTTCTTGCTTATTTCATCAACTATTTCTTTCATCATCTTCTCTACATTCTCTACTGTTCTTTCGTCTGAATCTTCGATGGATTTGTTCAGGTTGATGGCCCAATGCATCTTCAACTCAGGTTTTTCCTTTTGTTGGTTTTTTCTTACAGTCAAGCTTCATCCTCCTCTTGGTTTAGAACTTCTGTGTCGTTAAGTGTGATTTTCCCATCTCCATCGTTGTCTTCAAGAGATAGTATGCCTGTTGGAGACCCCATCGTTAGACGCCATATTTTCTCATTTACAATAATATCCCCAGCAATGGTTGGCCCTTCGAATATTGTGATAACCCACCAGCCTACGGTTCCTCCGATAATTATCAGTCCTAGGTAATTTATGGGCGTTGATGGGTCAAATATGATGAAACATAGCATCGTAGCAATAATTGAAGCGAATATTGGCCTACCTAGATCTCGGTTATTCATGTGCTCACCGAACCTTCTACTCTTCCTCAGTCGCTTGATTGTTTTGGAAAGGAATGGTTATTTCAGGTTCGGCCACAAGGGTTGGATGTATGCCTTCTACTACCTCTCCATCAACATCCATCATGCCATAGATGTACAAATTCTTTTTCTCGAGAATGTTCTTGATTGTCTGTCTGTGCCAGACCACCTTTCCCTTCCTTGTTTTGATGGCTTTTGTTGCTAGTTCATTGATTATGTCGGATATTGTGTAGCCTTGAGTTTCCATATTGAAGATTATGTTTACTACGCTTGCTTCTTCTTCGTTTGGTACAAGCAAACCTTTCTTGGATCTCTTTCCTGTATCATCGATTTCAATATTCATGTCATACCCATAGGGGGGTGTTCCAAGCCAAATTCCTTTCAACTTTGCACCTGCCATGCCCATTTTGACTCTTTCTTTGATTTCATTTCGCCTTAGTTCAGCCAATGCTGCGAATACTATGTAGAAGAAGCGGCCTTGAACCGTTGTAGTGTCCATTTGTTCAGAGATACATGCAATATGGCAGTTGTTTGTATCAATTGTGTTTACAAATTCAATTGCGTTCATGGTGTTGCGATGAAACCGGTCTAGTTTGTAACCAACTACTGCGTCCCATTCTTCGCCCATGGTTTCCATCATCGCACCATATCCAGGCCTGTTGTCTGTGAATCCACCTGATCCTGTATCTGAGTAGCTTCGAATGTAAGTCCAACCTTGCATTTCGATGTAGTTCTGGCAAAGCCTCAACTGTTCCTCTAGGCTGTGGCCTTTTGCTTCTTGCTTCTCGGTTGAAACTCTTGTGTAGATTATTGCTCGCATTTACTCTTCCTCTCCCCTGTCCCAATTTTGGAAGTCAACTGGAGCACCGTTTGATTCAATAAGGGGGGTGTCGGACTCGCTCTTGAAAACTGCTTGAAGGCGTAAATGTTGCCGCCATACCCTCATTTGGTCGTTTTCGATGGGTATAGGCTCATCACATTCACATTCAGGGGCAGGCACATCCAAATAGTCTGCTGTTGCCATCACGCAATCAGCGATTAGGTCAATTTTCCCGTTGATCTGGTCGATTGATGATTTGATTATCCAGAAAAAGATTGATGCAAAAATAATTGCAACTGTCAAGTGAATTTCGTGCATGGTTCGTTCACCATAACCTTGGTTAATTGTCGCTATGAAGGGTCAGTCGTATTACACCTTCGCCCTGTGAACCGAATTATCACCCGTTTAACACGCTATTCCCCCCCACATAGGGGGTATGTTGACGATGAAGGAGTTCCTTTGCGCTCAACCCCCCCACCTTCATAGTCAAAAACGGGTATTTTTCACCTCATAACTTCTCATTGAATCGCAAGTCCTCACATCACATCTCAATTGTAAGGTTGGGGTGGAATGAACCTCATGTGGTTCTGCGCTTCTAACCTTCGTTCACAGGCAATTCCAATTCCTATCTACACATTAGGGGTGAATTACCTACTTCGTGCAACAAGGGATCTAGATGAAACAATAGGAAACAAGGCGGGTCATGCAGGGTTCGAACCTGCGGCCTACTGGTTAAGAGCCAGTCGCTCTACCTGACTAAGCTAATGACCCAGTTGTTAGTGTGGTGTCCGACTTCGCAGAAGTCATAGGGTTAGTATGGTGTGAGGACCGTTGTTCGCTCCATCGGACGGACCAAGCGAAGTGTTTTAGTCGGATAATCATTTCCAAGGATTTAGGCTATTTATGTTGTAATCAACCAACAGATCAGTCTTCTTCGAAGAGGATTTGTCGTTGATGTACCAACCGAGGGCGGTGCAAGCAAAGTCTCCAAGGATGTTTAGGGCTGTGTCTTTGGAGTTATCGGGGAATACGCTGCTGAGTTTTTCCTTGAGGTAGTAATTTTCAAGCAGTTCGAAGGCAGTATGGAGAACCAATGTGGTTCCAAGAGTTAGGCCTACCCCTCTGGCGATTACGCCCATGGCAGCGTGTCCGATTGAGTATGGATCAATGAAGCCCTGGTTGCTCATTAATCTCCCTCCTTGAATTTCAATAATGGTGTACCGTAGGAGCTTTCCCGGAATACATCCAGGTCTTTGTGCCTCAGTAGTGCTCCACTGCCCATCTTGGAGTACCACATTCCCTCAATCTTTCTAGATCCATGCTTTACCGTGATGTCGCCTATGGCGTTAATTTCTCCGTATATGCAAACTGTGGCTTTATCGTCCTCAAAGGTAGGGGTATAACCGTGTTTTTTGTAAAACCTGATGAACTCTAGATAAGATGATGTTCCATCTTTGTTAAGATCTATTTCATTCCATACCCATCTGTCCTTTACACCGATGGTGAATGCTATGCAATTGTAGGCTTTGGTGTATCTATCGATTACCTCGTATTTGAGGTGTGGGAATTGGTTTCTGTAAGTTGTGAGCAACCGGGGTCGATGTGGATGAGGCCCTCTCAGTTCATGCACTTAGAGGCCCCCTAGAATCCATACGGTTGCCCTAGTAGCCCTCTCGCATTACTGTGTCCGTCTAGGTTAGTGTATCTTCGTCTCGATATCTCAACGAATTTCAAGAATATTGTTCCTGTTGTCTGGAGGTTTTGAACCTTCAAACGGATTCTATGCCTGTATGGCCTAAGACCTCGGAACATTGCTACTTTGAGTGTGGCTGTATCTTTCTTCAAGAACCAATTTCCATACTGCTCAGGCATTCCTAAATCAGATACATCTTCAAGGATGATTCCTTGGTATGATGATGATGATGTCGTGTCGTAATGGCTTTCCAATCCGCCTTGAGCGAATCCGTCTAATTGTAAGAAGACTGCGAGTTTCTCAGGGTTTGCAGGGGTGCTTCCGTCTGGAAGGTCGCCTGCATCTGCTGTAGCTTGAATAATCACATAGTTCAATTCCCCGGATTCTCTGTCATCGAGAATTGTTAGGGTTTCGCCAGCCGCTATTTCGATTTTGTTTCTGCGGATGGTGATGTCTCGAAGATCTTGTTGGTCTGCTCTGCCGCCATCCATACCTGCCATCGGATCTATGATTAGAGGTATTTCCATTGGCGGTGCTGAGTCAATTATATCGCTAATTCCATCTGGTTCGTGTTCCATCAGTAATCCCTCCGATGTGTTGAGCGTGGGTCTCTGCGTTGTTTATGCCTTCTCCTGGATGTGCCGTTAAGGATTACTTCTGTCTGAGGTGTTATTTGGTTCGTGGCATTGTCGAACTCTTGTTTGTTCATTGGAGTTCCTTTGTGGTTCCTTACATGCTCATGCCAACCCTCAGCAGGTCCAGCAGGCCCAGCAGTTCCTCTACCGAGTCCTTGTTTCTTGTATGCATCTAGAGCGTGTGGGATTACTTCGTATTTGAATCCGCCAGATCTCTTAGTCATTCGTCTGACTTCTGGGTCTGGGACTGGTCGAAGTTTGTATTTGTAGCCAACAATGGTGAGCACAGGATCTAAGATGTCTTCATCATTACCTGCAATCTGGAATTCGGGTAGGTTCTCTTCACCAACTCCGACCCAGAGCATGTAGGTTGGGTTCGGAGCAATTGCTGGAGATTCATTGGCTGTTATCCATCCTGTTTTGTTAATCATCAGGGCATCATTGTTATCCATTCCTACATCGTCTCTGAATGCTACTCCTTGAGCCGCGAACTTTGGTACTCCTTTTGGTTGGTATACTCGAAGTCTTGCGCTTGTGTAGCCAACGAATGTTTTCTGCATTTTCCCTCGAGTTGTTGTTGGTGCAGTCCAGTCGCATTGGTAGGCTGTTCCGTTGTCTGGTAGTTTACCAAGTTGGTCTCTCATGACACCTCCGAAATGCGTTGATTTAGGACCTGTTTCGGTAGTCCCAGCATTGAGGACAGTTAATTGTTCATCAGTATCAAAAAGGTATGTTGTTGGGGAGAAGGGTACATCGCTTCGGGTAGCCTTGGCGAAACCACCTGCTGCAGTAATGAATTTGGGTGTGTGATTCAAACCAACGCCTACATGATATACGACTGACTTGTCTTTTTTGGATAAGGTGTCCAATATTGTGGCTTGGAATTTGTTTAGCATTGTTTGCGTTCCTGCGGCTTCTGAACCAGCATGTCCAGGAATGAATTGGATTCGAACAGGATCTCCTGCTACGAATCCTTGGTGAGTAAGGGCTGCTGTGGTGAAAGTACCTTGTTTGTTGCTCAATGTAACTGCCCCTGTAATTTTTGCTACCTCACGGACGGCTCCGTTTTGCCCTCCAAATATGATGTCGGTTCCTACAGGTATTACGAGGCTGTCCCATGAGCTTCCAGCAATGGCCTCATTTTCTGTTACATTGATTACAAATGATGTCATCCCTACATTCAATGAAACCAATTCTGCCTCGAGACCCACTGGGAGTGCAACCGTCAATGAATCAACGCCGGTTACCCTGTGTAACCCTGCGCCCGTCATTACCAATTGTCCTGGCATCAACTTCTGCGGGACTCTTCCTCCTTGAGCGAGGGCGGCTCCTGCTGGTTTTGTGTTGGGTGCGGTCTTCCTCGTTACTTTGATGGTTTGGAGACCTCCTCGAGTCACTACTGCATTCTTGTTGTAGTTGTTCAATGTTGAAGTGGCTGTTGCCTTGGTTGATGAGCCACCTCCAGTGAATGTGATTGGGGGCGGGGTTCCATAACCTGCTCCGGGATTGGTAATATCAACTGATTCAACAGTTGTTGAGGTTAATGTGGCGGTCATGGTTTCTGCGGCGCCACAGTTGGCTTGACCTGCTAGGAGCGCAGTAGATGAGGCAATTGCGTATGCTCCCGTTCCGCCTGAATCTGCTGCTATGGGAAGGACTGCTGCCCCGAACTGGTCGCAGAATGGATCTGCTGGTAATACAGTTAATGTCGGGGGTGCGGTGTAACCTGCTCCTGGCGTTGATACTGTAACTGAAGCTATTGTGGTTGGAATGAGGCTGGCGACTGCAGTGGCACCGCTTCCTGCAAACCCCGTAAGGCCTGATAAGTCGATGGTGGGTGCTGATGTGTAACTTCCACCTGCTGATGTTATGGTTACTACTGTGATTGTATTGCCTGCGACATCTACTGTTGCAGTACCAGATCCACTTACTGTAATGCTTAGGCCGGTCCCATTGGTTAGGCCTGTTCCTGCATTGGTGATTGTAATTCTTCCTAGAGTGGTTGCGGTTAATACTGGAACACATACTGCTGCAGTTGTTGGTGTGTCGTCATTTGACGGGGTGACTACGAGTGTTGGAACCTTCGTATACTTCGCTGTAAGGGCGCTGCCCTCAGAACGGGCTACTGCTGAACCTGCTACGGCGACTGATGCTACGCTAGTGCCTGTTAATTTGGCAACTGCGGTAGCACCGCCCCCAGTATCAATCCAAGCCTCTGCTTCTGCTGAATAGGTTGGGTCACTTTGAGCACTACTGGAACCTGTTGAATCTGTAAGGGCGACCGTAGGCGGTGTTGTATACCCACTTCCTCGAGAATTGGCATCGGTTGTATCGCCTTGAGGGAATATGATTTGTTGGATTGTACCATTGCGAATGTAAGCAAATGCTAGGGCTCCAGAACCTGCGCCTCCGGAGAAGGCGATTTTAGGCCCGATTTCATACCTGCTAGTGGTATCGGGGTTTGTACCCCATGTAGACACCGTAGCAGACTTTGTAGCGCCCGTGTAATCCGTTATTTCACGGACTTGCCCTGCGCCCGTCCCAGATTCGATGTAAATGTATGCGCCATTGTAGTAATCGTCAGCGGCATTTGCTGTTCCTGCTAGAACTATTGTAGTTCCGCTTCCGCCTGTTGCCATTCCGTTTGTGTGATTGTCATAGATGAAGCGTCCTGCACCGCTTGAACCGTCATTGAGGATGTTCAATTTGGTTATGAAGCCCGAAACAACGGCAACTGTCGGAACAGTTTCATAACTGACTCCTGCGCCCGTTATTTCGATTGATTTTATACCTGCCATCTAGATCACCTTCGTGATCTCAGACTGCGAAATCATCTTGCATTGTTCCTGCATGAGGCAGGCCGTAGTCCGTGATGATTTTGTAGTGTAGCTTCCCGTTGTTCGATGCCCTCATTTCTTCTACCTTTGCTCTGCTTAGAGGCGTTACGCGAATTTTGTAGCCTTCGAGATAGATGACTGGGTCGTAGCAAACTTCACCCGATACATTCAAAAATCTGAAATTTGGCAAATTGCTCTCGCCTTCGGAAATCCAAATACCAAACGCAGGGTTAGGGTCGTCCTGTGGACTGTTGTTTACATCAATCCATCCTGTCTTGTCGTCTCCGGGACTCTCATCAGCGGACCATCTTGGGATTCCAGAGGGATGCTGTAGGAAGCAACGGCCTGAGATATCTCCGACCTTCATTCTCTGTGCTGCACCTACTGTCTTCAATGCTGCAGAAAGTGTGATTTCAGTTGTGTCGTTAGGGAATCCTACTCCGTTGTAAGAACCATCTCGAGAGATGAACTTAGGTTGCCTAGACAATGATGGAACCAAGAAATACATGTGGTTGCGGAATGGTTCTAGATCCTTGTCTTCAAAGAATCCAGAGTCGTAGCCGTTGCCAACCTCTGTTCCTGCTGTATTTCCATTGGCCGTCACTAGGACTTGGTAATTCATTCCTTCAACGGAATCTACCATATACCAATTGCTGTTCTTCTTCAAAATGAAACCGGGTTTCACTATGTTGTCCATCGGGTTGTAGCCCCGTGTGCCTCCGCTTGCTCCGAAATTTACTCTTACCATTGTAGTTACCTCCCCCTCTATGTGTGAATTGGGGAATATCAATATCTTTGCAGCATACCTCCGGCCATTACTGCTGCTCCTGCTAGTGCTGCAAACTTCATTGTATCTTTCAATTTACCATCTTTGAGCCAGTACATTCCTGCAAGGCTACCTACTAAGAGCATGGTACCTGCGCCGTTTGCGTGGTATGTGTTGCCCATGTAGTTCTGAAACCATTCTTTGCTACCTTTCAATTGGTTAGCATTCTGTGTTTGCTGAACCTGTTGTTGAGTGTAGGACATTGGACGCATTAGATCACCGTCCAGGGACTACGCTGTCCATCATGGAAACAACATCGCCCAATAGTGGTGTCCTGTCCGCCGCTTTCTTTACGGGTTTTGTGATTGGTTCAACAATCTTCGCTGCTTGCTTCAATGGTTTATCAATCATCTTGATGCCTGTTACGGCTTTTCGAGTTCTAAATGCTTCAATAACAACTACGCCTGCAAGAAGGCCCATGCCTGTCCAGAACATGTTGGTACTGGTTCCTGTATTTCCGAAAAGGAAGTTCGAAGCTCCCCTGAATGCATCTGGCTGCTTTGTGTCGTTGTAGTTTGAATTGTTGCCGGATCTTCCACCTGGATAAGCCATTCCTCTATACATGCCCGGTGTGGGGTTGCCTGCAACTCCACCGCCAAATGTATTGCTTAGTGCGGAATTAGTTCCACGGAAAGCGTGATTCTGCATTGTTGAACTAGAGAAATGACCTGAGCGGCCACCTGCATATCCTAGTGACTTTGGCACCGTTGACATCAGACGCCACCCCGAGCATATGCACGGAGGGTCAGCCTGTAAGATTCCCCAGTTGAGAGATCGTCTGTATCTTCGTGCGGGTTGCACAAGAGGAAACTGACTGTTCCGCCGTTAATACTAGTAATGTTGCATGTACCCGGCATGATTACATGTGTGGCTGCTGCTGTAGTTGAAGCTCCGCCACTGCCTACTGTGCCTGTGCTGAAATGTGTCGTATCACCAACTGCAGTTATGACATGTCGCCCGTTGTGGAGGGCATTGCTGGCTCCAGTAACATCGACTACATCGTTCACGATGAAGCCATGCGGTGTTAAAGTGGTGTAAACCGCTGGTGCGGCTTCCGTTGCTGCTGAGATATCCGAAACAGTCTTCAATGGAGAGAATACGCTTCCAACGCCATTTGTTGCCAGTTGGGAAACAAATTCTCCGTCTGCCATGAAGATGTCAAGGTCGTCTGTTCCAGCCGCATGGTTCTTACCGATAATCCATGTTCCTGTCACGACTCCGCCAGTTGCTGCTGCAAAGGTGACAGAACCTGCCCCAAAACTGCATACTGCTGTTGCTGCTGTTCCAGCAACTACTGGTGTTGAGCCTTCTCCGTCAACGAATACTGAACTTACGCCAGAAGATGCGAATTTTCCTTCGAGCACGATTCCAAGAGCACGAGGTTTTGAGCCCTTTGCTAATTCGAACCCGCCGATTGCGGCTTGGTGTGCTATACCTGCGTCAGTCATCTGAGATCACCTCAGATGCCGCCTCTGGCATATGCGAACAAGTTGATGAAAAATCCATCACCGTTAGCGATGTCGTCTGAATCTTCGTGTGGGCAAGATAGGATGAAACTAACTGTTCCGCCATTGATTGATGTTACATTCAATGTTCCTGGTAAGGCTCCTGTTCCTGCTTGGACATATGCGGCTGCGTTGGCTGCGGAGAAGTCTCCGTGTGCCATGAAGATGTCAAGGTCGTCTTTTGAGTCTCCATTTCCAATTACCCATGAACCTGCCAATTGCCCTGCTGGAGTAACTCCGGCAAGTGTAATTGATCCTGCTCCGAAAGCACATGATGCTGAAAGTGCTGTTGTTGGCGTACTAGTGTCGTTGGTGTTGGCTGTGACAACTCCGTTGTGGTCGACATAAATCGAACCACCTTCGGTGTGTCCGCCTGAAGCTGCTGCTAAGCGTCCATATACTGAGATTCCGAGCATTCGTGGCTTGGAACCTGCTGCTAATTCAAATCCGCCTATGGCGGCTTGCGTTGATATTCCTGCGTCTACCATTCTTGATTCCTCCTGTATCTGTTATGAGGTCCAAGGGGGACTCAGTTGAGTTCTCCACTGCTGGTCGTTTGTTGAATCAATTCATGATGCTGACCGACAACTAGGCCGATAACACGGATCTTCTCTGCTGAAAGTGCTGCAGATGCAGTCTTGATACGAACATGCCAATCGATGGTCTTCTCAGGCTCGATAACTAGAGGTTCCTCGTAAAATACGAATGGTTCCTCAAGGACAGCTAGGACTTGATGTTGCACGACGGGCGTGGTAATTCCGGCTATAGCCCATTGCGCCTCGACCACATTTAGTGGAGAAACTTGGTATTGCAAGCCTGTCAAGAGTGTGTATAATTCCTCTAATGACTTGAATGAAAGTGCCTTGTCGATCCATCCATCAGTTCCGGATGTCTTTGAACCAGTTGTACCAATTGAAGTGTTTGGAATTTGCCAAACTCCCATTGTGTCTAGTATTGAAAAATGATCCGCTCGAAGTGTTCCTCGGCCAAATTCTCCCTTTGCCCAGACACCACGATTTGTGGTACCCCAGTTTGGATAGGCGAAACCCACAAAGGAATTTACTTGGTCCAGGTAGTCTAGCAGTGTTGCGTGTGGTCTGTCATAATATGGCGATAGCATCATTTTTCATCATCTCTTTTTGGTCGGTCTTGTGTTTCCGATGGTTGGGGCATCAACCCCTCACATATAATGAGTTGTGGACTTTCTTGGGTCGTTTAGTCACCTTTGTTCACCCTCAGTCCACAAAAGGGGTTGAGAGAGGGGTTTTCCCTATACGACTGAACCACCTCCAATGTTTATGGCCGAAGTCGACCCTAGAGATAAGACCGTGAAAGTGCGTCTAAAGGGAGAGGTGTCGGAGGCTCTGCAGAATTACGCTGAGGAATTGCAGATTCCACTTTCAACCTTGATTCGGATGCTCGCTTGGGAAGCTTATCAGGCTAGACAACAATCTTGGATGGACGAATCAGAGCGCAGAAAGCAGAACAAGGATGCATTTCGGAGACAACTGGGGGGTAATTGATGCCCTTTGGTAATGTACTTGGTCCTTCAACGAGTGTGTTGATCTTAGATTTGATGGTAGATAACTTGGAGAGGACTAGGAATGATGTCCAATCCCACATGGCATTCTTGAAAGACAAATTCAATGCTGAGCAGGGAATGGAGTATGCCAGGAAGGTCGACACAGGTTTTGAATCAATTATCTTCTGGTGTGAACTTCTAACCGAAACAGGCGTTCTGGAGAAAACCTCTTCGAAGCCAGCAACATACCGATTGAATCCAAATGTGTTGGTGTCGGACGATGATGAGGGGTTGATAATTCTACGGAGGGATGTCCTGGAATGAGCAATGTTACCTCAACATCGCTTACTATGGTGGAATCTTGTTTTCTATTTTGTTTAGGCGCTGTTGGTTTTGCACTTCTTCTTTCATTGATATTCTATTGGATCACTACTATTTTCGGGAAAGGAGACGAGCAAGATGATTGGAACAATATGGAAAAATAGGCACACGGGAGTTCAATACGAGATATTGGAAGTGAGAAGTTATGATGATGGCGTTGAGGTTGTTGTGTTCAAAACACTTTCTGATTTGTCGGGGTCGTTCAGCGAACGGTGGGAGATGAGTCGGTTCTTGGCGCATTGGGAGGCGGTATGATGTTGAAACGCTTGGTAATACGGTATGAAGTATTGATTTTGTTTGGGGTTTTGATTGCTATCCTTTCGGTATTCAATGTTCTGGGAATTACAGATATCAATTCGGATTTGTTCTGGGCTATTGCTGGTTGCGGTCTTGTTCTCGAGTCTGTTATGGAACTTGTTTATGCGAAAAAGGAAGACACGATGGTTTTTGAGATGGGGGACGAGGACCGCCACAAGATTCTTGCCGATAGGATGAACAATGAGCCTACTGGGGCAGTTGTTACTTTGACTCATGGCAACATTGGAGTTACTATGAGTTATCACACATTCCGTTCATCCATGATGAATTTCTATCAAAGTGATGAAGTAGAGAATGAGGATGATTAATCACCATTGGTTACTTCCTCGACCACTTCTTCAATCTCTTCGAACATTTTCTTGATTATGAGAAACAATGGTATTACGATAGGAACACCAAGAATTAATACTTCAAGAATTAGAAGGATTCTAGGCTTCTCAGCCATCAGAACCATTTCCTAGGATTTATTCCCTTGTAGCTTATCCAACCAATTCCACCTGCTACGAGTAGAAGGGCTGCAGCGTTGTCTACCCCTTGCGCCAATTTCTTCTTGACGGCTACGGAGTAAAGGGCATTGCCTAACATCCCGCCTAGCAAACCCATGAATAGGGATCTCGATGCATTATTTCCTGAGTTCGAGAAGGGGTTTAGATTTGTTGATTGGTTTATTGTCCCAAGATGATTAGGCGTTTGGTAGTTAGGAGGATGCGGTGCATCAACAAGTGTTGTGAATTTCACTGGGCCTTGATTGATTGAATAATCTTGCATCATCTTAGACCCTCATAAATCAATGTTGTAAGGAGTGATTATTGCTGCTGAAGCTCCAATCAAGCCTAGACCGCTTGCTATTTTCAGGATGTTTATTTCTTTACCCATCAATCCATTGTAAGCCAACCACATTCCCAAACCCCCTGCAGCCATTGTTGGTATTGAGGTCGCCAACATCTTTGGGGTTGAATGTTTCATTGTGTATTGAGTTCCAGATGGAGCCAGTTTTGCTGACTTCGAATCCATTCCTGCGCTGAACACTACTTCGTAGCGATCTAGTGTTGGCTGGAGTTCATCTGTTTTGGGCTTCCGAATTGTAACGCCCATGTTTCGAGCAAGCGATTGTGCTTTCCTTACTCGAGCCGCTCCTTGTAGTGACTTGATACTCATGATACCACCTAGTTCGACATTATCTGGTGGAATCCTGCCTGATTTACTGGTGAATATGATGTGTACTGCTGATTCGTTGTGCCAGGAACGGTAATTGTCTGGGCAGTAAAGGATCTCTTGAGTGATTCTCTCTGCGCTGGCGTGTTCACCATTGGCTTGTAAGGTTTCTGAGGCCCCATTGCCATCGTTCCTAGGTTGCCGTCAAACAATGCGCTAAATCTGGTTCCAAGTGCGCCCCAACTAAGACCCGTTGCGATTCTGTATGCTGCGGCACCAAAGGCAACCGTATTCACATAGTTTGCAGTTGATTGCTTCTTGAAATTGAGGAAAGGTGCCTCGACATCTTTCATCATTACGCTGGTAATGAGTGCGCTTGCACCCACCATTCCTACGCCCTGTAGAACTAATCTTCCATCTTGACCCAGTGTATCGTAGACTTGTGCGCCTGGGGTTGTGTTGCCAAGGTAGCGACCTACGCTCCCCATTAACCCTGCCCCAACGCCAACCAAAGCTACTGCTACTCCAGCAGATCCCCATTCATTCCAATCGATACTCTTCTCGAGTGCCTTTGGTAATTCCTTTGGGACTGACTTTGCTCTTCGAGAGCGTTTGTTGCTTTGCTTGCCTACGGTTGGTGCTGGACCTACCGCAAAATCTGCAGATGCGCCTTTGCTCCTTTTCCGTCTCTTGTTAGCCATTTAGGGATCCCCTCCGTTCGAGGGAACCTCAGAACAGGTTTACAGTTCCACGAAGACTTCTTGAGCGTGTTCCGAACAAGTTCTGGTGGTTGTTTGGTACTTGCTGGTTCATTACCTGTAGAGAGTTGTTGTTCCCGTTGTTCCATCCATTAGGAGCACCTTGTTGTTGAAGCATTGCATTTGCTGCTTGTTGAGAAGGCTGATTTGTGTAGCCTAGACTTCGAGCACCGCTGAACTTGTTGGTGATTCGACCAACTGCACCGCCCCAGTCTCCGCTCTGGATGTTACCCATAACACCGGATGTCAATGGAGCCTGTAATAGCATACGAGCACCAAGTAGACCTGCGAATGCAGCCATACCTAGGTTCATGTCCTTCTGAGATAGCATCTTTGAGTTCTTCTTCACTAGTTGCATCAACATTCCGACACCGACAAGACCAGAACCAAGAATTAGTGCTGCTTGCAAGTTTGCATCAGAAAGGATTGGTGCAGAGTTCATGTAAGATAGAACCATGCTTGCTCCTGGAACTACGCCAGATTCAATCATGTGGCTTGCGAAGTTGAATACACCAAGACCGATTAGACCAAGAGCACCTGCTTTTGTTCCATACTTGATCATTCCCCATAGGCTCTTGCTCATCTTCGTCATGCCAGCCTTTGTAGGTCGGCGGCTAGATGAACGGCGCTTGGATGAACGACGCTTGGTTACTGTACCATTGCGGCGACGAGTGCGCCATCCCTTGCGGGCTGCTGCTGCTCTCTTTGCCTTGGTTGGACGGCCTGTGCGCTTGGATGTTCGACGCTTGGATGTTCGACGCTTTGCTGCTCCACGCTTTGCGGAACCTCTGCGCTTGCTAGAGTTACGCTTACGAGTTGCTGCTGCTTTCTTTGCTGAACGAGAACGCTTTGCTGCATTACGCTTACGAGTAGCTGCTGCTTTACGGGCAGCAGTACGACGCTTGGCACTGGTGGAGGTTTTTCTGGAGCCTTTGCGTGATGCACGACGCTTGGTAGTAGTTTTCTTACCGGCGTTACGGCGACGAGTGCGCCAAGCTTTCTTCGCAGCGGCGGATCGCTTTGCTTTCGTACTTCTTCGTGCAGGAGATTTTCTCGCTGCTGACTTTCTTCGTGTAGACTTTCGTTGTGTTTTGCTTCTTGCCATTCTAGGTTTCCCCCTGGCGGTAGAACGACTCTTTTTCCCTTTTGGGGGATTCACGAGGACCAGTTCTCCGAGTGCCATTGAATAGGGCTGATTAGTGTCCTTGATATTAAGGGTGCGAAACAAGTGTGCTACCATGTGCCTTCACGGTGGTTTCAAAAACATTCATCGTGGTCGCAGGTTTCATTTGACTGAACCTATTGAGGGCTTTTGATGCGCAATGCCAATCTCCACCAAGCCAACTGATTCTTCTGAACCCAAAATTGTTTCGGAAGAAGAGTATAGGAAGAAAATGGAAGCAGAAATTCGGGCTGAAATGGCGGCTGAAACGGCCGCTACAGTAGAAAAGGCTGCTCCAAAGAAAGAAAAGAAAGTCAAGAAGATTACTTCTAGTGGAACTGGACGACACCAGTTCAGTCTGCGTTTGCAGCCAGAAATGTTTCAACGGCTATCGCAATCGGCAGAGGCGGAGTCAAGGAGTATCACTAATCTCATCATTACCTATCTAGATTTAGTTCAACACATTCCCACTTGGGAGCTTAGGCAGATCATTGAGGAAGCAAATGGGACGAGAAGTAGGCGAAAAAGGCGGTGAGGGCTTGGTTTTTGGTACCGACTCGCCTAGTCCCCTTCGTACATCGATGAAACAGATTTACAAAGCAATTGGAAACGGTCATACGATTATTACAGGCCTTACCCAATATGGAAAGACAACATTAGCGATTGTTTTGATGCTCACGCGTTCCATCTTTGATGGGAGAACCAATCCTGTTTTCATTTTCTTGGACACAAAACATGACGATTCTCTTCTACCCCATGGATTTGTTGTGAGCGATTTGATGGATTTGAGATATCACATCGATAACAAGGATGCTAGGATTATCTACCGACCTCCTGGAACCAATGAACGGAAGAAACACTTGACCGATATTGTTAACCTTCTGTTTGAATACAAGGAAAGATCAACCCACAAAAACACACCATTCCTCCTATTCGTTGATGAATTACAACTCTATGCGGGTAAGATGTCTCACCATGAAGGGCTTGAGCGGTTAGCGACTACTGGGGCTGGTAAGGGCATCTTGGGAGTGTTCCTTGCCCAAAGATTGCAGGATATTCACGAGCAAACTTTGAGCCAGTGCAACAACACTATAGTATTCTACATGCGCGAGAGGCCTGAATATCTCAAATCTAGAAACCTTACTGCTTTGATCCAGTGGATGGATTGGTTGAAGGAGAATAAGTGGCACTTTGCATATCAGACAAGCGAGAATAATGATTGGGAGCTTCATGGCCCTGTTCCCTTACCCGCCTCTAATTCCCTAACCGAGAGTGATTTCTTACCGTGATTGATATGCCCCGAATGAATATACCTTCTGCCACTGATTTTGAATTGAAAGAGCCTATGTGGTGGATGCGTCATCACAAAGGGAATGTTCTCTACCTTGCTCTTCGGATCAAAAAGTTGATTGAAGAACCTGACAACGAAGATTATGAGAAATTCTTTCACAATCATTTCAAGGCTGTTCTTCCAGAGTTCCTCAAATCTGCTGGGTGGGAGGATCCCGATGAACCTATTCAGTCAAAACCCATTTCCGATGAAAACACTTCTTGAAATGACTTGGATTTGATGATTGCGTCTGTTCTCAGTAGGGCTATCACATTCTCAACTGCAGCGTTCATTGCTGATACAACCACCTCTAATGGTTCCATTACATTCATTTCTTCTACTTTGCTTTCAAGTGCATTCACGCCAGCCCCCATCTTCGTTGAAAGTGTTTGCATCGTGTCCATGATATCCATGCCGGCGGATTCAGCGAGAGTTCGGGGGATCAACAGCAAGGCTTCGGCAAACATTGACTTGGCCGCTTCTGCCTTACTATCAAGGGTTGGCTTTGTTCCAATGATTGTTTGAGCCATGATGTTTTGGATCGCTCCTGCACCTGCAACCATCTTTGGATGAGTAGCCACTAACCATGAAACCCCCACAGCATCGTCTAGGGCTCTCATAATCTCTGATGCCGCTTGTTCAGTCTGGGCATACAGGATAATTGAGACTGAGCCCTTCTTGGGACCTTCTATGGTGGTGTATGCGTTTGGTTTGGCTTTCACGAACTTGACAGAACCAATGCCTAGGTCGTCATCACCAATGGTTGCCAAATCTGTAACGGTGTTCGAACCCGTTACTTCGGCTATTCGGTAAATATCTGACTTTCTGACTTGTTTGAATGCCGCTATCCCTTCCTTGCGGAAAAATTGTTGGGCTCGAGTATCTATGTTCTTCTGGCAGAATACTGCTGAAACATCGAGGTCTTTGATGTACGACAGTCTTTCATTCAAGTATTCTGTCTGTACCTTTGCGATTTCTGCTATCTTCGAAGGGTCGTTTAGAGATATGTTCGCTTGAGGGGGGGAGAGGTCCTCATTCAGTACGAGGATTTTCCCTTCCGCCTCAGTAGGCATACCTCCCATTGCGATTTCTTTCATTATCACAACTCCTTCCACTACTAGAGAGGAGTTGGTATCTCCTGGCATTGCCAATATTTTCACATCATCCGGTTTTGCTGACAATGCTGCCTTCGAACACATTGCTACTAGTTTCTCTGCGTAGTCCCCAGCAATCTTGCCAGTAAGAGCGGTTGTGGCCGCTTCGACTGAAGCTTGTTGTGGATCTAGTTCTTTGGAATTGTCCCGTGCGCTTTCTGTTGCCTGTTTCAAACCTTCTCTGTAGCCCCTTGCAATATGGTTGGGATGTATTCCCTTCTCAATTAAGGTATCAGCAAGGCGGAGCAATTCCGCTAGAAGGATGACGCAGGTTGTTGTCCCATCAAATGCCCTATCTTCTTGGGCTTTGGCGACTTCAACAATCATCTTGGCTATTGGATCCCGATAATCTTGCATTTTCAATATTGTTGCACCGTCATTGGTTAGCAAATGGTCGCCCATCTTGTCGACCATTAATTGGTCGAATCCTAGTGGCCCGAGAGTCGTCCTTACTCTTGATGAGACTTCTTGGGCTACATCTACAATATGGCGTTGGGCTTCCCTTCCCCTGATAACTTGGTCGTCCATGTTGTTGGTGTGGTGAATCAGTCGTTTGAATCGTTCGCTTCGACCCACCGACTGATTATTTTTTCTTCCGCCATGTCGGTTAGTGAAAATAAGATTCCATCTATGATTTGATGCAATGCAAGTGCCATTGCGTGTTTGCCATGCTTGGCGGTTGCATTTTCAATTGTAGAGTCCGATTCAATTAGGGATATTATGTCCTCAAGTGCTTGGTCGTCTAACCAAATCTTATGAATTCCGTTTCCACCACTTGGGATGAATGGTGAGAGAGAATTCAACATTCCGTCTTGAACATTGTGGGCATCTGAGATTTCTTTGTACAGGGTTAATGCCAAGAATATGTGAGCGTTTGATGTTCTGCCTGAGAAGCCTGTGAGGTAGTTTCTGGCTGCATTGATGAACTCCTTTGGTGCGTTGAAACTTCGGAGAATGTCGAGTTTGTCTCCCTGTTCTTGGAACCTCTTTCCGAGGGGGGTTGGGTCTTTGACTGGTATTGATGCCTTGATGGTGTTCTTTGATTTTCTTTTGGATTGGATTCGTGGGTCGTTGCGATCCACATATCTTACCCCCCACGGAATTAATTCATTGGCGAAGTTGAACCTCATTCTAGCTTCCTCGTAAAGTTCGGGCCGAATGTCTTCGAGATAGGGGGTGTTCAATGGGTATGTTTCCAAAGGGGGGTTTTTCTTTACCTTTGAATTGAGTATCATGACAGGGGACATCTCGAAGCATTTGTATTCTGCGTAGTATTCTGGTATTGCTTTACACAATGTTTTGTTGATGTGTCTAGTCTGTTCTACAATTTGGATGGGTTTGTTCCCATTCTTCTCTTGGAATTCATTCTCTGCAGCATTGAATACCGATACGATGTCCTTTTCGAATTCCTGTGAAACCTCCGCCATTTCTTCGGCCTTGAACTTCTCTTCCTTTGGGAAATGGAGCCAATCGATTCTATCTGCAATTACTGTGAAATGGTCTTGGATCCCTAGATTTGTGAACATACCGTGGTAAACGATAAAATCTTCGGGAGAGGTTTGTGAAGGCTCCCATGCTGCAGGGTGGGTGTGGAAGAAAGCGTCTGCATTCGCCATCATCCTGCCGTCTACTCTTGCTTCGTTTAGATGAGGATGCCCCCTCTTGAAGTAGAGTCTCCCCTCTTTAGCATACCCACATGCTTCGCCGTAATTCTGGCATTTTGCTGATAATTGCAGTAAGAATTTTTGTGTTCCAACTGCCCCGTCTAGAGGTTCGCTTTTGAAAATCTTCTTGATTTGCTTTTCAGTCATTGGCTTGTGGTCTTTCAGGTATTCTTTCCCGTGCGCATTTAGGGGATTTGAGAGTAGTCTGTTGGCAATTCCTGTTCCCTTTAACACAACTACGCCAGATGCGAGTTTGTCTGCATAGAACTCTCTTGAACCTCGAATTGAATAGGGTATTCTCTTGGGGCTTGGCACCTCTTCATTTCTTCGCAGGAAAGGGAATAGTCTCTTGATTTTCCTTTGGGTGAGATTTCCTGTTGG
This sequence comes from Methanobacteriota archaeon, assembly GCA_014240385.1. GTDB lineage: Archaea > Thermoplasmatota > Poseidoniia > Poseidoniales > Poseidoniaceae > UBA226. The sequence goes on from JAAZXA010000068.1 coordinate 104,796, forward strand.
TTTCAAGTGGAGTTCCCAATCGAAGTAGTATTCTTGGTTTCGTTTAATCATTCTTCGGTCTACTTTGGACTTGAGGACATGGTAATCTTCTGTTTTCATTCCCTTTGGCGGGATGCCGAGGGCGTGGGCGAACATCTTGGCAGTGGGTTTCACATTGGATGCTATGGGGTTCTGTCGTATGGGCGTTATCTCTATCATGTCGTATAATGGGTGAACTTTCTTTGACCCTGTTGGAGTAATGGTTCCGATCTTCTTTCCTAGTTTCAATTCCCCGAATGTTTCAGGGCGGAGTCTAGGTTCGGACTTCTTCGTAGGGAATGTTGCGAGGGTGAGGATTGTTTCAACTGATGCCTCTTTGGTGTAGTAGTGCTCGCCTTTGGTCTCAACTGAAATTAGATATTGTGATTGTTTCGGTTTGGCCTTGAACCTTGACGGTTTCAGCATGTTGAATCTGATTCTGTACCCAGATTCCTTTGGTTCTGGATATTTTGTCTTCGGCCACGGCGCTATCCATTCCACCCATTCTTCTTTGAAATGCCGCTTGCCGTCAGGTTCGTCAATCATTTTTCGGCCGAAAGGGGGTTCTCCAGGCATGGTCTTGTATCGAGTTACCTCAGTCGAACTCTGCCTCTCTAGGATTGCGATGTGGGGTCGGGGTTTTCCTGTGATTGTGATTTTGCCTTGGAAGTGTTGGCCTGTCACATCCACGCCATCCTCAGTCACCCATATTCCATCGTTGCCTGTGATCCGTTGAGGCACAGCGTACACATTGGGGTTCAGTTTCAATTTACTCATGTCTAGGCCGAGAGCTTCTCCGAATTGAGTTGCCTTCTCCTTGGTATCGATGGTGCCGATGTTTTTTGCCTCTTCAACAATTTCTTGATGTGTTTTTCCGTCTGCCTTTGCAAACGCTTTGATTGTGTTGAAGTAATTTTTCTGGTCGCCTTGTTTTTCTTGTTTGCCTTTGTCTTGTTTGCCTTTGTCTTGTTTGCCTTTGTCTTGTTTTCCCTGCGATTTTATCTGGGGCAATAAATCCCCCATTATGAGGCGGGAAACGCTAGTTGTAAGGGATTTTGGCCTGTATATTGTTTTCTTTGTGGTTTTGGCGGCCGGTGAAGGGTTCGATTTGAATTGGGTTGCATTCAGGACTTTTTGGATTATCTCTTCCTGTTCCTTTTCCGTTAGGTGTTTGGCACCATAGAGCAAAACCATTTGGCTGTTCTCTTGGAATCGGATTGATACTAGGTCGTTCACATATCGCCCTTCTTTGTCTTCCTTTGACTTCTTTCTAGGCATTGCATCTCCGAGATACATGGAGAGGTGGCCTCCGCCTCCCGTTACCTTGTCCCTCCAGGACTTGACTTGGAAGCCATAATCTTCAAGTCGCTCCTTCAATATGATGAATGGCAATACTTGAGGGAGGTCGAATCTTAGCACTAATGCGTGGACTATGCTGCCCTCTGGAGGGTTCTTCTTGGGCTTTCCACACAGGTATTCTACGATGGCCTCGGCTATGGGGAGCAAATCTTGATCTTCTCGAACTTCGATTAAATCACTTTGCTTGACTCCGTTTGCTGCCCCTTTGTTCTGAATGTAGTTTTGATGGTTAGCTCCGTCAATCAATACCTGTATTCCAGAACTCGCTAGGTGGTTTGCAAGATTCATTGTGTTCTTACGAACCTCATCAGGGTAATGCGATGAGGTGAACAGGACAACTTGGGCATCCCCCCATTCTGGATGATTTGTAGGGTATGAATGGATGTCTAGTAAAATGTCGGTGTGGGCTAATTTGTTGTTGATTTTTTGGTGGAATGCCGAGTCTGTGGCTTCGCTTCTGTTGAGATCCATGAAAGAACGATTAATTTCTCCAACTATCATTTGAGCGTTCTTTCCCTCGGCCTTCAACCTCCCAGAAAGGGCGTTTGCTAGTGGCATTGCGGCATAGTCCGTCAAATGTAAAGCGGGATTCGTAGGGGATTCTGCAGCATGTGGTACAGTTAGCAATATGTTCGTCTTTGAGGATGGGTTCAGGGTAATCGTATCGCCACTTAATTCGCATTCCCAAGTCAATGTTTCTGGTTCATCTGAACTTCTAGTTTGTCTCTTATCTCTTTTGATGTAGGGCGAGCCCGTTCCGGGGAATGTTTCTGGTAGTGGTTTTCCTTTCAGATGGCAAATGTTTGTTCTTTCTACCCGAGTTACCTCAATTTGCGAGGGATTGGCTTTGCTAATTCTTACGAGGTTTTCAGAACAGATTCGTTTGTAATTGCTTTGATCTGCGGTTGCAGATGCAGAGGATGTGTAAAGTTGGGCTGCAAAGACACTGCCTTGGATTCGATAGATATGATTGACCTTTGTTTCTGCTCTTTCGAGCATAGGCATTTTCACAATGACGCCTGGAGGGTTTGTCCCCCAACCTGAAAGATCTCCGTGGTATGGCCTTTCCTCAATTTGCTTTGTTTCTTTGTTGTATTGGTATTTGCCCTTCCATTCTCGGATCTTCTTGTTTCCGCCTAGAGGTACGAAATAATCCCATTTGTCGTTGGTTTTTGCCGATTTAGCACCAATGCTGAGGATAAATTTCTCTATTTCGGCTCTAGGGAAGTATATGATTGAATGTTTTGGCATATCTGGAATTGAATACCATTCATATCCTTGATCTATCAGAGATTGTCTGTAATCAATTTTCTCGTCTATCTCGTCTCGGAAGGGTTCCTTTCCATCCAACCTAGATTGGGGGTTGTGTAAGGTCTTGGTTTTGTTTGGTTCAATTCGCAGCGCAGGTCCATGATTGCCGCAGTCGCCACCAACCTCTATGCAATCGCTACACGATATGCCGTGATTTGTCTTGATTCCTTTACACATTCCACATGGCATCCCTTCATACCCTGCTTCTTCTCTATCTTTCCATGCACCTCTTTCTTCGAAGCTGACATTGAATCTCCTTCCTTCTGATTCTTGCAGTTCTATTGGTACTGGCGTTAGGATTTGTTTTCTGGTTATGGAACCACCATGGGGGGTTTTACGGGTGATAGGATTTGAAATAACTGATTGACAACCTGGACATCCAAAACCTTCTGGTAGAGTGAAGTCCGGTTTGAGGGTAAATTCATTTGGAGGATTGTCTTTCCATTTTCCTTGCCCTTCGGGAGGTACTTGTGTTAGGCGTAGGTCTTGAGGGGTTAATTCCTTGTCATCCCGCCAGCGTTTGAACGATGGTTGGAATAGTGCAGGTGCTCTTGTTGTGCCTACCTGTGTGTATTTACTGTTCTTGAAATCGTATACTGGTCTGTCTCCCCAATTCAAACCTCGGTATTGGGCTTCGGCAATCTTTGTTGGTTTGACTGGGAACATTACGCCCCTTCCTCTATCATCATGTGGTCCTAACGATGGATCTGCATAGTGGTCTCCCCATTTCATCGTAGGGCTGATTTTTGCCTCTGTTTTTTGCAATTCTTCTAGTATGTCGTGTCTTTCCTGCACCTTCCATCCAGTTCCAACATTTCCTGAGTAGATGTAGTTCCCGTCCTTGTCCATGAAGGCGAGGGCTAAGCCTCCAATAGCTTCAGACATTGAACCGGCATGGCCTTCTCTCTTGATGTTGCCCTTTTCATCTGTGAACTGTGCTCTGCCGCCACGATAGTACCCTATTACGGCTAGATCCACAGTTGCGGCTCCTTTCACCTTGAATGTTCTCCCCGTGTCGGTAATTCGAATAACCAGCCCCTCAAAGAATGGCTCGTGTAGCCCTTTGTGCCATAATTTCTGCAAGGGTGATGAACCCGTACCTTGAACCATAGGGATTGCTCGAACTGTTTTTCCACCGCCAACAAGTCCGGCTGCTATTGCAATTCTTTCTTCATAGGGGGTTTCTCGAAGGCTCTTTCCATTGAGTTCTAGAATGTCGAATACTGCTAACCGGATGCGGTTTTGTCTTTCCATTGTGGATTTGTCGCCTGTGGTCTTGATGATGGATGCGGTTGAATTACTCATCCCCAGTTCATCCTTCGCTCCGCCAGTCAAAGGTAACATGAGTCCTTCTGCATCTACAGCATATAATTCACCCATGAGTTTGGCTGATTTGATTTTCTTTGCTTTCAACATCTTGGTGATCTCATCCGTGATGTGGAAATTTGAACGCCAACGGTCATACCAGTTCCATACTACTGATTCCTTGCCATCAAAGTGGGCCATGACTCCTTCGCCATCCACTTTGAGGGTGGCTGTGTAGGCCGTGTTTGCGGTTCCGAGATTGCTAACCCAGTATTCGTAGTCAGTTTCACCGCTCTTGAATGTAGTTTTCTTCCATTTCTTCGCCTCTACTGGCAGGTCTGAGTATTTGCCTTTCCACAATTTGCCATGGTTCTTCGTGGGGCCTTCTTTCTGAATCCCTGTTTGCATGGTTGCTGGTGGATTCGGTTTAGGGCGCATGTAAGAGTGGTGATATTCGTACCAGCCTCCGCAACCGCACTTGATTGACGAACCTGTTGAAGTTCTTTTGCATAGTTGGCACCTTTTCTTGTATGCTAAATTCGTAGGGTCCAATCTGTTGGTTTGGCTCATGAGTATTGCACCCCTTTATCGATGGAATCCATGAATTTGTGCCGGATGATGCCACCTGTTTGCCGGATCTTGCCGAATCTGTTTTCTACAACAGCATCAAAGTTCATCTTTGCATGATCCTTCATCATCTGTTCTCCTGCAACGACTCTCTCTCGAGCTTCCTTCTCAGTCATCTCGCCTCTTTGCATCATTAATTCGAATCTTCTCTTCTCCGATAGTCTTGTTTTGATGAATACGCTGAATACATCATCTTCCCCAAATGCCTTTCTCAGCATTCTTAGTCCAGGGAATGAAACATCAACGATTGGAAATTGCGTGGCTGTTAATTCGTCATATCTTCTCCCGTAATAGTGGCCGCTCTTTTGCCGTTGGTAGAGAGGTTTGCCATCGGGTGTTGAGAAAAGACCTGCTTCAATCATCTCTTCAAACGATTCTTTGGTAACAAAGTGCTTGTCGAAGCCATCTAACTCATCGGGTCTTCTTTCTCTTGTTGTGTAACTCAATATCAGTTCCGAACCGTGTATTCTTTCCAGAAGGTGTTTTGCTACTGTTGTTTTCCCCGAACCGCTTGGGCCACATATTGCAATTATCGTGTTCTTGATTGGTTCGAGGGGGTTTGATAGGGTCATTATTCCACTAGGTATTTTGATGATTTTCCCGCAGTCGTCAGGAGTGCAAACTACTGCAACATGTTCTTCTTCCCCTAGAGTTGGTGCGTACATGGCAACAGAATGGTTTGCGAAGTAGTAACTTGATACTAATTGACAATAAATTGCTGATGGTAACCGCCCCGAGATTACGATTGGTTTGTTGCGGGGTAGGGCAGGGGGGTTGATCTTCTTGACTGCTTTTGGTACATCGGAAATTGTGTATGATGGGATGTATATGTCGAGGAATGTGAACTTGGGTGTGTTTTTGATTGTGTAATTGAGAATTTTATCCAACTTATTCATATTCGTCTCTGGCCTTCTTGGTGTAATCTCTATCTTGTTGGGTTTTGATGTGGGCGCATGGATCCATACACCTGTGTTGGGCGCCATGTGTTGGAATAGGCTAGTGCATACGGATGAAAATAGCCATGAGGGTACTGCACCATCCATTATCATTGGCTTGGTTGCTGTTTTGCTTCTGTGGCCTGCAAGGGTGGCTGCTTGTCTGAGGTCATCTCCTGTCCATTTCAGGTGTTCTCCTGCGCCGAGGACTTTTTTTTGCAGGGCGGCCATATCTACAGTATGATATCCTTTGAAACTCGCTTTTCTGTAGGGGTTTTTTTGGAGGTTGTTGATATGCTTGGCTAATTTCGCCATCACCTTTGTTTTGGCTACAATCTTCACTTCGCCCCTTTCCAAATTTCCTATTTGACCTCTAATTGTTCTAGTTGTTGTTTTTGCTTTGGTTTCGCCCTGTAGGACTGAATCGAATGACGCTAGAAGAGATAGGGAATTTTCCTCTCCGAATTTTTCCCATTCCCTCTTTTCCTCTGGTTTATCGCTACGACATAATACAATCAGGTGTGTCGCCCCAGTTTCCCTCAATACCCGTTCGTTTTCTTCGGATCTGATGCCGCCAATATCTATGAGTGTGATGTTTCCGCCAGCGATTGCATTTTGACATTGATTGATTGAATCGTCTACGAATTGTTTTGTGAACTTGCCTTTCTTTCGTATTTCTGATGCCTTTTTTTGATGTGCGAGTTGGCTCCAGATTCCTTCCCCATCGGGTGCGCATGTTACTCCCACAACATTTCCATCGGTGGCTTCTGAAACTGCATGATGGAGGGCGGCATGAAACACCGATTTCCCACTATGAGGGGGGCCAGCAACCACAATTCCAACGCCTAATTCTTGAAGATGTGCGGGTTGATGCAATTGTATTTGGTGATGTTTTGTATGAGGGTTCGCCAGTGGGAGTGCGGCGGCGGCACCCATCGGTGAGGTCACTACATCGAAGGTGTCTTTGACGGCATCTCCGATAATGCGCCGGATGCCACCACGCGGCTTCGGTGAACCATACGGCTTCGTTTCGGGATGCTTCTTTCTGTACCATCGGGGTGCTTTGGCTTCATCAAGTTCGATTTCACGCTTGAGCCTTCGTAGCTTGTGCTTCTTTGGAACACGGTAGGATTGTACTGCCCACTTTCCATCAATCTTGCCTACAATGATTTGGATCTTGGCTCCTTTGTCATACGCCTTCTCATATCGAGGATGTCTATTTTTGAATCCTCGGGTTTTCTTGGTGGCTTTGCCGGTCAATGTTCGGAATGTCGATTTCTTGCCCGTCTTTTCGTCTACGAATACATCTTGGTCGAATTTCCAAGGTAGTTCTTGACGGTGGGCTGTGAAGTTCGGGTAGGGGTTTGACTTGACCTGCTGACTTTGTTTTCGAAAACAACCATAGCAACTAGGTGGGCATACTTTGAAAGTTCCGATGTAACACTTGGTAATGGTATCGTCGTTGAGTTCCTCGTTGGTTTTCCCATACCAGTTATCACAAGGTTTCCCCCCTAGGCCAATACACAACTCTTTGTGTAGCCTTTTGTCTGCTTCCTTTTTGGCTTTTGCAAGAAGTTTTTCTTCTCTTTTTCCCTCTTTACCATTGAGCGGTTCTTTGTTCCAAGACCATTTTGGTAATTTTTTCCGCATAAGGTCTTGCACCATTTTGTCGTGCTTTTTTGCATGTGCTTGCGTTTTTTCGTGCTTTTCAATTTCTCCCTCGGATTCTGAGATTAGTGCTGGTTTGGGGAAGTAGCCAAGCCTCTTTTGAGGTAAGACTCCGTTGACTATGGGTGGATTGAATTGCACTTTGAATCCTCTGTTTTTGGCTTCATCTAATCTTCCTGCGAGCAACGGGTATTTCTCCTTCCAATTAGGATCTAATTCCTTGTAAGGCCACCCTAATGTGTGGCCCCCTGCTTTTGCTTTCTGTTTGAGTGAGCCCATTCGTATTGAATCCATCATGTACTGGGCGGTTCCCCCGGGGTATTTTTCGTGAGGGTGTGGAGGGTTCGGTTCAATTAGTGTGATGGCCTCCGGAGGGATTGTTTCACCTGTAATCATGTAGGGCTCTCTCAAGGCTGGGTAAATCCCGCAGTCATCGCAATTGATCTGCAGTAATGCGGGTTCGTCACTGGTCTTTTCGGCCTGTTGGGTGGCGTATCTGTTCGCTTCTTGGATTTCTGGGGTCAGCCAAACCTTCGTTCCATCCCTTTCATCGATTGGTTTGAGCCCCCGACTTGGGATTGGTTTCAAACCCTCTTTCAGAATTGATTTGGCTCTTGAACGGGTTGTCCCATGGTACAGTATGGTGGGAGGGTTCTCTATCTGTGCAAGCGGAACGCCTGTAGTGTAAGTTGTTTCTTTCCCCTTGCCTCGTTTCTTCCCGAATGCGCTTACCATCTTTGGATCTCCTTCGAGAAGGTCGGATAGACGCCTCACATATGATGAAAGGTGGAGTCCTTGGGCGTTTCGAAGCGAAGGCATCTGCTTTTTCCCATGAGCAACGAGATAGGGTTGTCCTATGTCTACCACGCCTGTTCCGCTGGAGAATTTCAGCCTTTCAAGATTGAAGTCTGTTGGTTCTCCTGGCAGAGTCCCCAGTATTCCTTCTTGTTGGATTCGTTTCCCTTCGAATCTTCCTTGTTGGTATTTCACTTTGTAAGTGCTTCTTTCCTTCATTGAGGTAAACCCTTCATATTGGACTCGGATTATCAGGTTCGCCTTTATGGGGTCGATGAATGCTTCTTCATCAACTATGTGTGTGATATTGGAACTCAAGTGCTCGAATATTTTCCTTCGATTTTCAACGGTGAATCCCGGTAATGTTGAAAGTGTTCCTAGAGGGTAGAATATCTCTGTTTTTTTCTTGTTGACCCTCTCGACATCCATTAGGGCGATTGTCATTTTTCCCACTTCACCGTTTTGTGGTCTTTTCCCCCCTGTGTCGAAGGATATGACTACGGCATCAAGGGTTCTTGGAGCATAGACAATCCTCCTAACTCCATCCGAGCCGTAAGCTACAATTGCTTGCGATTCCCCTTGGATTACTTCATCGTAATACAGTTCTGCGATTCCACCAAGACTGTACCTTTCGGGTCTTATCGTGTCGCCCATGATTAACGAGAGTTTCGACCATTGTTCCCCTGTTTCATCTCCTTTGACCCTATTCATTCTAACCATTGTTTCTCCGAATAGGTCTTGGATTAGGTCAACTTCTTCTTCGCTTAAATTGGTATAGATCCGCGAGGCTAGTTCGTGATTGAGGATTGTTGATTCTATGGTAATAGTTTCGATGCCAAGATTAGAGCAGATTAATTCTAATTCGTTTGTTTGTGGTATTCCTGTGACAATCTTTTCTTTACCGAGGCATAGAACACCTCTACCGTTGGCATAGTGAAGTATAGCATCCCTCCCTTCGTGAACACCATGACCTAGGGTTGCATCTTCAATATCATCTAATTTTCCCGGAACTGGTTGATTGACTCTCATCTCCATCCATGCATTCAATGCCTCGTTGTTTTTGGCTACTGAAACCTCGCTGGTTTCAATTTTGTCGATTAGCCCTGCAATTTGATAGAATGCGGTGGCCTTCATCACTTGATCTCCCGCTCTGTAGAGGACTACATCGGGGTGGTCGTCGTAACCGTGATTGAAATTAAGGGTGAGAGGAACAATTGCCCTTCCTGAGCATTCTAGGTTGTTTATTTTGTTGCTTCCTTCTTGGGGTGTTGTTGTAGTTGACTTTGGTTGCCGTGGTCTGTAGTGGAGGGAATAGGCAAACAGGAATGGTAAGGTCGTGATTCCCCCGAAGGACTCTTTGACGGCTCTGCACTTCTGGAACTGTAAATCCTTCCAATCAACTTTGATTGATTGGACGGCAGAGCGGCCACCTATCCTTTTTGCGCCACATTCATAGAGTGCTTGGTATACCTCTCCTTTTCCTCTTGGCATTGAACCTTGAGTGAAATGTACGATTATGGTATCTCCCGCAGCCATTGGCAAGGATGCGTAGTTCTGTTTTGAGGCCATTAGTTTGCATAATTCGATGACTGAGTTTCTGAATTCGGCCCTCGAAGCGGTTTGTCCTCTTGTTTTCGCAGGTTTGAATAATACCTGAACGATTGTTTCTGGGTCTTTCTCCCTGCATATTGCTACAGTTTCGCCGGTTTCCCATTGAGGTTTCTTGTCTGTCGGATCTGAACGGCCTTGTTTTTCATCAAAATTGATGTATCTTCGTTTCCCTTTCAGCATCTTGTCCATGTACTGCAAAATGCGTATTGAGTAGCTTCTTCTGCTGTCCTTCTGCCTAGCAACTGTTTCCAACTTTTCTTCAAATTGACGGCCTTCGTTTATTTCGGTTAGAGGCAGGGGTTCAGTTATGATGTTAGGATCGGGTCCGAGTCTGTTGCCTTCTTTGTGAGTTCGGTAGAGTTCAACCGCTTGGGCGGCAACTAGATGTTGTAGCATATGGAAGGGGATTCCCGGGTAATCTTCCTCTGGAACCAATACAGGACGGCTTCCTTCCATATTTAGCCCCCCAGACTGTTCTCTGTTTTTTGCTCCTGGAGCGAGAACTTCTTGGTTAAGCCCTCCGGGATGGCGTGAAAGGAAGTAGAGGCTTGAGCGGGAAATGAATAGGCCGGGTTTTTCTGGGGTTCCTACCCACTTCATCGCTTGGTCGATGATATTCAATTCACTTAGATTCGGAACACGGTCAAACATTACAGATTTGAAAATGTATGAGATTACTTCTGGCATTTCGTTCAATCTTAATCACCTCCGAAGTCTTCAGGCGCAAAGTCTAGACCTTCATCAACATCTAGGGATTCTGCATCTAGGATTGGTTGGGCAATTGCTCGCCAATTCTCGGGGTCCATATCCACAAAGGCGGCTCCCGTATATGGATTCAATGATGCGTCTTCCTCTGCAGCCTCTCTTAGGAATTCATGTATTGCCGAGGGATCCGCACCTGCGTCAACCATCTCTAGGACGGCTAACATGGCGTCCCGTGTTTGAGTAGTTACTGTTGGAGTATCGCTGCCTTCGAATGTTCCGGCAGTAGGGTCGGCGTCGGCGTCGGCGTCCTCGGCGGTTTCTGTTGAAGGTGGGTCGCTTGGAGGTGGGTCGCTTGGAGGTGGGTCTACACCTGTTGCTTCACCGCCTCCTGTGCCGCCCTTATCGAATCGTGCCTTGATTCTGCCACTACCTCCTATTTTTTCGATGTCGGTTATCACAATCTTGGATGGTGGGGCTTCGGGTATTGTTTCCCTTTCTGACTTCGGGTTCAGAAGGATTGAGAATAAGAAAGGGTGGCCTCCATCTTGAGATACAGCTTCAACAAATGTTGTTACTATCTTTGGGTAATCGTTGCTGATACTAATTGCTTTGGCTGCATGGTATACTGCTGCCACTTCGCCAAACCATTCAATGTTGATTGGTCTTTGCCCGTATGCCCATTTGAGGTATTTTGTAACCAATTCGGATGACTCTTGTTTACTTGGAGATATATTGACTTCTGCTGGTGGCGGCATCCAAGTTGGATGGGGTACATCGCGCATTGTTTGGGTCTTGTCTTTCAGATTACCGAATGAATATGCCAACATTTGAACGAATTTGGTTGATGATGGCGGATCGTCCTTTGCGTCCTTAATCAATTTCTTCCAGTATTCTTTGATGTCTGCTGAACCTTTTGGTTTCTTTTTCCCTGTGAATACCTCTTTTGTTGCCAACATAGCAAATGAAAGTCTGTAATATGCCAATATCACATGGGCTAGTTTGTTCCTCTCGTATGCAGATATTGCCTCTTGCGTGTCGGTGTCTTCTGGTGCTTTGAAAAATTGAGGGGTTCCATCTGAACCAGTAGATCCCCAATCCAGATAATCTCGGAAGTTCAACATCCAGTAAAGCAGTAGTTTGGCAGGGTCGCCAAAGTATGCTTCAACAGCGAGTAGCCTTCCACCAACTACTTCTTGGGATTCTACATTCCAGTTCTTGAAGGGCGTTTTTAATTGTGCAAATAGGAGGTTGAAATGCAAGGCAGCGTGGTATGTGGCTATTCCTATGAATGTGCTGTTTCCTACTAATCCATTGATTGTTTCATCGTATCTGGTTGCCGATTGGATTTTTGATGTACCTATTGATGCCTTTATGGCATTGTCTAGCATAATTTGTTCAATTAACTGGCCCATCGCATTGAACTCTTCAACTTCGCTCGCAAGAGCACCCCCTTCGGTCATCCCTTCTTCATCAATTATGGTGCAAAATCCCGTTAGTCCATTATCAAACGCTATGTTTGCTGAATGGATGAAGTGTGAATTAATGTCGATGGCGGATATCTTCCCTTCATCTATTGCCATGTCGAGCATATACACAAGGGCATCTCTTCTAGTCGAGATTTCTTCTTCGTCAAAGTTGCGGGTTTCATCACCACTTTCAGTTTCATACTTCACTTCTGGGGAGGTGCATAATTCCAGCATAAGTTCGCACAGGTTTTCCAATATGACTAGTCCAGGAACGGGATTCTTACTGAGGTTGAGGTTGTTTTTGCTTTGTTTAGGTGCTAGGAGGCAAGCCCTTTTGTCTCCGTCCGAATTGGTTTTTGGATGAATGTTGATATTGGTTCGGATCTCTTTATCCTCGTCCATGATGATTGCTGAATATCCCTCGGTTGCAACGCTTCCTAACACGAGGGAGTATTGGTTGCCGAACATCTCGTGCAGTATTGTTCTAGCTTCTTCAATATCCCCGTCTTCGTCTTGGAGATAGATTTGCACTATTAGTTCCGTAAGATATCCCACGCCTTCGAGCCTGTCTATTTCTTCAAAATTAATGTTGTCTGGCAGCATTGCCTCTGCAAATTTATGCGCACCTGCTACTTCTGCGAGTAAGATGTTAAGTCCGTGAGAGAGCAAACTCCCCCCTTGCCTGATGGCAATGGGTCTTTCTGCGGCTGGATCGTCAAGGAACTTGATTACCTTTGTTTTCGTTTCACCTTCACCGCCCCTTGTTTCAATTAAGCCCAAGAATGGTTGAATGTAATCTTCCTTTGGGAGCAGGATGCCCCCTTCTTTTTGCTCTGGTACCAATTTCCCTCTCAAAGTTTGGAGGAAGAATTTGTTGAAGTTGCCTTTTTCTTCTCCGCTCAATGACGAGTAGTATTGTTGTAATAATCCAAATTCATAGCCTTCAACTGCGGTGTCTTTTGTTTTCAGAAGTGTTTTTATTCGGTTGAAAGGGAATATGATATCTAGATCCATATCTGAATCTGCAGCGAGTGGGATATTTGTTAATCTCCCTTGGTTATCCAATTGAGCCTGTCTGATTAGAGATTTCATTCTTGCTTCAATTTCTTTTCTTGATGACGCCTTCCTTTTGGTTTGTATTCTCTTTTTGCTCAGAGCCGCGTCTGTGTATTCATACAAGTAGGGTCCGAGATATCGGACTAGGTACATCTGAACTAGCGGTGTGATTTGAATGGGTTTAGAGCCGTCCCCATATTTCCAAGGGATCATCTTAGTCATCGTGGATAATAATTGCTTTTGCTCCTTTCCCCCTTTGACTTCACCCTTCACATTTATTCCATACCAAGGGCGAGGGGTTCCCTGTCGGGGGCTTCTACGGTCCTCTATTGCTATTTCATTGAATGCGGGAGATTCTTGAAGCTCATCGTATGCTGAGGCGACATCGTGCTGGTCCTCTTCTGCACCAATTGGTATTTCGTCTCCAGTCATTCTCCCTCATCTCTCTCACAATCACTTCTCAATCATTATTCAGTTCCTTAGAGACTGCACCAAGAATCACTGAACCGAGAAGCATGGTTGAGAGTCCGAGCATATACATCCCAAAGAAATGCTTGAGGGGGTTGCTCACCAACCCGTATTTTCCGTTGATAACGGGCTTTAGATCCTGCTTTATGTTCTTTCCAATATTACTTATCATTTCCATTTTAGTTCACCAACCATAGTAATCCATCATCTCTTTCTTCGATATTCCAGTCTCCCCCGTAAATGACGAGCATTCTATCGTAACCGGGTGGTGGACAAGTCACATAAAGTCTGGGCTTTTCTCCACCCTCTTCTCCAAAGTGATGGATGTATTTGTCAATCTCACCTTTGGAGTTTGTCTTTGCAGATGAATAACCGATGAAAGGGCATGAACCTTCTCCTAGTGCCACCAATGGGCAATTTTCATCTGGAAGGTATACTTGCACCCTTTTGATTTCTTCTGGTTCTGACCCATTGAATCTTCGGTACATCTCGATTTGGTCTTTGATGTCTGTTTTGGTTCCTTTCTTCTTCTTACCCTTGCCAGGATTCATTTTAGCCAACACCTTCTTTATCGGCAGGAACCAATCTCTCTTGGTTTTCTTCGGTGATACCCCGTCTTTGAAGTGGGGTTCAATATCCCACGCTCTAAGACCTCTCAGGGCGGCTTCTAAGGCGAGTAAGTCGTTGGTCTTGGAAGAATTACCTTCGAAGCGAACTTGCAGTTCTCCTGCGTTCTCCTCGTAGATAGTCATAGTCCATTTTGACGATTGCTTAACCAATATCTCACCTCACTTCATATTGTGCGTCACAGTCTAGGCATTTGTGTTGCTGACTGTTTGCATTGGTTACAAGCAACCCTCCGCATTTTCGTTTATTCACTATGTAGACGCAGGTATACCCGTCCAATATCTTCCTCTTTCTTCCGTCCGTCTTTGAGTCGATGAATGTTTTCGCGTGTTTCAATAATTTGAATTTCTTCTTGAATTTGGGTACTGCGTAGGCTTTATTCTGACCCGCCAGAAGTCTTGGATGGCCGGGTTTCAGCAACACAATCTTGTGTTCTTTGTACATTCGGTGACTTTCGTATTTCTTTACATCGTCAATAATCACTTGCGGTGCGCCAGCGTCTTCAAGCGTGGCAGGGTCGGGGTTGGGTTTTGTCCGACCACCCTTCTTTTTCTTCTTCTTCATCCTCTTCTCTTTTTGCATTCTTCTTTTGCGGTCCATGTGCATCTTCTTGTATTCATCTTCGGTGAACCACTTGGTTCTCTTTTTTCCTTCGATGTCGTAGACTTCCATAAATGGAGGGTTCGGCCTGAATGGACCGCCCTTCTTGCACTTTGGACACTTGATCTCGTTTAGAGGGAGGTCCATGTTCGGTTCGAATATTGCCCCACACTTGCATTTGATTTTGATAGGGGGGTTTGTTTCTGCTTCAATTTCTGTGAAGACTTCATCCCCTTCTTCCCAATCTACATCAATTGGTTCGGCTTCTTCTACATCCACCTTTTTCTCTGGATCGCCACTGGAGATGGCGATTGCTGGTTCAAGTTCTTCTGTCGTTTCGAGGTGTACTTGTTTCATCTTTAGCAGTTTGCCGATGGTGCCGACTTTCCAGAGGCCGCCCTTGCTGATTGACTCCTTGCTGCTGATGATACTTCTGAGGGCTTTAGCATATTCTTTGAGTTGGCCGAGTTGTGCATCAGTAATTGTGTCGAAGTCGTCCGTTTCCAAGGGAGTGTCTATGATGAGGTCTCCCTTGTTAAAGAGGTCACCTTGCTTTGATGTTGCAAGGTTTTTGTTCTTTACTAGAGCTTCTTGCCAATCAGTAATTGCTGATTTGATTTCACCCTTTGTCCAGGTTGATTCATCATCTGATAATTTCATCATAATCGGTTCTAAGGAGGTTTTCTCTTCTGCCTTCTCCTTGGACTCCTTAGTATTCAATTCTTCAATGCGCTTGTTGCCAGCATCGTATGCTTCTTTCATGGCCAATGAGATGGCTTGAGATAGCCGTTGGTGCTTTGCTGCGGTGATGGCCGAACTCACCCTGTCGGTTATTCCTTGAGCCTGTTTAACTGAATCTATCTTCTTGTAAGTGGGTATTGCTTTTGCGATTCCATTAATTATTTTTAGCAACAATTTATCGGTCTTGTTCTTGTAATCGACTAATTGCTTTTCTAATTCTTGATTTTCCTTGAGAACCTTTTCATATTTCTCCTTTATTGCCTGAGCCCTCAATGCGGTTTCAACCAAAGCCCCTACTGCCGCCCTGCCTGCTTGTGAGGATTTCATAACGGCTGCAGTTGTAGCCGCATCTTCCGCCCTCTCGTTCTTCACAATGTTGCTTAGGAGCGAGGACATGCTACCCATTGTTTCCTTGATAATATCGATGTCTGTCTCTATGGCCGACATTTCGGAGTCAATTTGGTTTCGTAATTTATCTTCCCAGTCCTCTATGCTCTTTTCTTCTGGTTTAGTGAGTTTTCCTTTGAACATTTTGTCGTAATATTTGGTTCCAGGAGACAGTCTGCCTTTCTTCGAGAAGGGAAGGATGCTGGTTGTGTCCTTATCTTCCATGGTAAGCAGTCTGCTACCGATTCTCCCTGCGGATCTACGGCTTACTGCTGCGCCCTTTTCGTTTGTCTTGTCTGCGGCCTCGATGAGCCTGGTGAGTTCGTCTATTGTTTTCTTATCGCCTTTTGCTAGTTCCTTTACCACGGATTCCCTAATCTCTTTGTCCTTGGATAGATCCTTGAGTTCGACCTTTCCATTCAACTTCTTCAATGCCTTTAGGTGTTTGCCCAAGTAAGAGTCTGCGTTGTCGGGATCTAACCTCTCGAGGGTTAGATTCACCTTGTTTTTTGCCTTGGCTGAGGTTTCGTACACGCCCAATAGCAGAAGAATTAGAAGATATTCTTGAGGTTGTATTTCATAACCACTTACTTCTACTGCTTTGATTCCGATTAGATAGAGGAGTTCGTGAATCTGTATCTCTGCAGATTCGTCGGCCAACATGGCCCAATACTCGTCAATAACCATCATTGTAGGGATCATCCACGCCCTAGACCAACCAATTGGAGGTAGAGTGAAACCGTTTTGTTGCACCATGACAACTCCTTGCGGAGTTCCTTTGAGGATTTCTTTGAGCTTCTTATTGAATTTCTTTTTGTCTGGCTTCTTCTTGATGCGGCCTACCAATTTTCTCAATTTCTCGAATTGTTCTTGAGGAGAGTGGTGTATTTGTCGACCCGCTATCAGGTATAATGGAATGTGTAGTCTTTCATTGAAATGACCATTACGGTCAAAAACCGATTGGAATGTGGCATCTGTAAATATTTGTTCAGAATTAGGTGGAAGTCCTCCTGATTCCGAGTAGTTTTTCCATTGGATGTCGTCTAAATCGAGAGCTGCTAACAATGATACTGCGGCATTGAGGTCTCGGGCGAGGTTTTCCCTATTGTTTTCATATAATGCCACTAATTTTTGTGCGTCTTTTGCATTTGCCTGTCGGTCTTCGCTGATGGCCGCTGCAGTTTGCTGCTTTATTCCGAATACTAATTTGTAGATTCTCGACATCTTTTTGGTTTGTATCTTGCCCAAATCTGGTGCGATGAATATTACAGGTTCCCCCCTGAAAAGGTGGTCTGGTGTTGGCATGAGATAGTCAATCATTTTTCCAACGGGTAGTAGACTTGGATTTTGGGCTCCTTTCAGCCCTGATACGAGCATTTCCATGTAGGGGGCGTTGTTGGCTCTGATGTAGTGGTATAACCCCAACATGTCTCTAAAATCGTTGATGTGCTCTTTGGTAATGAATGTGTGATTATCAATGAATGGTAATTGCCCTACTCTGCCTTTGCTTTTGCCCGTAGTTCCAGAGAGGCCGACAATTTCTGTTATCTTGTTTCGAAGGTCCATTTTGAACTTGGAGTCGATGTTTGCTTTTCTTCCAGGCCTTATTCCAAGTGCTTGGTATGCGATTTTTTCTCTTGGGACTTCGATTCCAGCACCAGAGGATAGTACATCGCTTATTGGAGATTTCAAAGTCTTAGGGGGTTCATTACCGCTCGACATCTTAGCCATTGTAAGGTCGATTGCCGCCTTTTTCCCTTCCGAGGATATCATGTTCGCCAATTCGAGTTGTGTTGTGTCTGGAATTAGTCTGCTGAGAGTAGACATCATTTCCTCTCTTCTGTCTGCTCCAGCCGAGATGATTAATTCGGATGCATCGGGAGATGGGTTTGCTAGGATCTCGCCAACTTGGAATATCTCTGAGGATGCTAGGATTACAGGTATGGTTTTCTTTACTGCGTCTTGGTCGGATAGGATGTCGGTTGGTTTCATTAGGATTGGTGGGCTGTTCGGCACCTTCTTGGCGAATGTAATGGCCTTTCCTTGGAACATCTTGCCTTTTGGTTCTTTCACTAATTCTGACTTCTTGTTCTTTGCATCGGTGTACAATTTCTGGACCCTTTTCGCCAACGACATTGAGGGATTGTAAGTGGGCGTGAACTCTGCCCCAATTTCGCGGCCTGCGTGTTTGACTAAATCCTTCATACCTTCACCTCGCCCTTTTGTTCCATGTGAGTTAGGCTTCCATTCTTGTTGCGAACTTGGTACATGATGTTGCCATCTATTTTGTAGCGGCTAGGTCTTGCCGTTAATCCGTTTACGGTTAGTCCAGGAGTGGTGAATATTTTCTTCACACCTTCATGCAGGGCTAGGTCCACGACCTTTTTGCCTGCTGAGCCGCTCTGTTTCAATTTCCGAGCGGTTCTTTCGGATATGAGGCGGAACCCACCCATTCCTAGGTTGGTCTTGAATTTGGGTGTTCCAAAGTATGCCTCGATTAGTTTCAACAGTTTTTTTGTTGGCTCGAATGAAGCACTTCCTTTCTTTGCCTCGAGTTTGTCTTCATTACCATGCCTTACCAAGATGTGAGGGATCATCAGTAACCAAGGCACGAACTCGTCATTATCCTTCCTGCGAGCCTTCACCATACGGAGTTTTGTTTGACCTCCTTTGTATACAAGGTATGAACCGCCTGTTATTCCCTCTCCCTTCTTTTTGCCCTTCTTGACTCTGGCATCTTGAGCAGGTGTTCGGCTACTTTCCTTTGCGAATTTGTCGTATAGGGCGGAAATGTCTGGGTTGGTTTTCTTAATCATCTTGAGCCAGTTGGCATCTTCTCTTGCTGTGCTTGGCTTGATTGATGACTTTGGCGTTAATTCTATCACGAATGTTTGTCCCATTGAGCGGCCACCGCCTTTTGCGGTTTTGACGGATCTGCGTCGGGTGCCACCGAATAGAACATCGGCTTCATCGTCTACTACTTCTTCTTCAATCTCTGGTTCTTCGATGCCTGTAGTTTCCGATGGTTGCATTTGGTCGTACATTTCCTGTGCAGACAAGTCGTCAGCTTCGTCTAGTTGAGTCGGTGATACCTTTGCCTTGTCTTCGAATACTCCGCCTTGTGTCCTATCTGCCTTCTTGAATAATGCTGCTTTACCAGCGCCATAGTCTTCGAATATGAGGTCGACATCAGCGACCAAGGAAAGCATCGTTCCAGTTCCTAGGCCTATGATGTCTCTTGGCCCTTTGGGTTGATTCGTGTTCTTGTTTTGTGGTTTTTTGTGTTGTTTCCTCTTTTGTTGGTTGCGAACTGATCTGCGGTCTGCCTTCCTCTTGGCTTGCTCCTGTGTTTGCCCCACTGAGCGTACAGTTACGGTTAGTGTACCCTTTGGCACAAGATCTTCGAACCCATCATCTAATCGTGCGTGAATCAGTAACCTTGCTGTTCTTTGGTCGCCTTGAAGTCCCGGTGATTTATTTTCACCCTCTGTAATTTCTGTGAGTTTGACTGTGTTCAGTTCTTTCAATTTTTTCGTGTTAAGGGCTGCAAAGAAGTACAACCAATCTGTTGAAATTGCTGCACCCTTGTTTGATGTGAATATTCTGCCTCCAGGCGTTCCTAATTGGGGCGAAAGGGAAAGAATCTGTCCGTTGTTGTTGTACTTTGCTGCGGGGCCGGACATGGCGTCTCGTATGTGGTTAATTCCATGCCATCCCGAACCGGGGCCAACTGTTTTGTCAATGCTGACTAGCAAAGGTATGTTTGCCCCTTTCAAATTGATTGGGGCATCTTTGCCGGGTTTGCTTGGCTTTACCGCCCCTGCGTGGATTACAAACATATCCCTTAGCCCCAATTGGAATAAATCGGGTGAAAGGCCGTACTCAGACTGTAGGCGTTCTAATCCCTGCCTCGCATCATCGTATTCGCCTCTTGAATATGCTTCTGTTGCCTTCCTAGCTACTCCAAAGGCTTCCAGAAGGTTTGCCCCAAAGGTTCCCTCTCTCAGCATTGAACGGATCTTGCCTTTTGTTCCATGCATCATGGCTAAGCGGAATCTTTCAATGTTCCCCATCTTCACAATCTTCTCTAGCACCTGCAATGTGTCGTGTTCCATTGGGTCCAATGCAACAAAGGTGTCGAAAAGAGAGTCGTAGATAGTTCTGTTCTCCAAGAATAATTGGTTCAAAGTGTAATGTGTGTATTTCTTTTGAGGTAGCATGTTCAGTAGTTCAACATGCAATCCGACCAAGTCTTGCATGTTCAAACCTAGGGGGATTGACAACGGTTTGTTCTTCTTACTGCCCCCCACTTCCCCCTTCTTGTTTGGACTTGTTTTTTCAATGATGTTTTTCCATTCTTGCCTAGTGGTTCCGCCACCCATGCACCAAAATAGTAAATCGCCCATCTGTAGGGATTCTGCTTGGCTGAATCCAGAGGTGATGTTGTTGATGTATTCTTCGTGGTTTAGGTCGTTGCCGCCCCAATCAACAAAGAATACGGCTAGGCTTGTCCTCGCTGCTTCTGGAATTGCTTTGACATCAGCGTAGCCTTTGACTTGTTGCAAGTTTACGGAATTTTGGATATGAAGTATCATATCGTAAAGGTCTGGAGTGAGGCTTGCTAATTCCCCTATTGGATTTGATTTTACGCCTGACATCTTAGTCATTATTTCGTAGGGGTTGGTGGAAGAATGTCCTGAGTTTTTTCCTGAGTTTTTTTGTGTAAGTTCCTGTTCCAACTGATTATGAGGTGATTTATTCGCCTTCTTGGTTTTGGTTGTTCGCCTCTTGGTTGATTTTCTTACCATAAAAACCGACCTCATGCTGATACGCTTGGCTTGCTTGGGCTAGGGCTGAATGTTGCGCTCTTCCTTTGATGGGTCTGGTCTAATTTCTTTGATTTTAGTTGCTTCGGGTGAACATTGTTTGCTAACAAGTCTCGAAGTTGGAATGTTCTCTGTGTAGACCACAGGCCGTAAATCTTAGTTGCACCGTAGATCATGCCGAGGATTGCGATTGCATCAATATATCCTGGCGTCTTGATTGATTTTTCATCTCCGATTTTGATTGTTGCGCCGAAACCATTTGGCTCAATTCCAGCCATTTTGTTGCGAGACATATTGACTGCAGCCTTGCTTTGTTTCCTCTCTCCCATGTTTCTGGGGCCACTGAAAGACCAGTAAGATTCAGATACTTGGTTTTGGTATCTTGGATCATTCACTTTGCTTGATGGGAGGAAGTCTAGTCTACCTGCCCATGCCATTGGTAGTGAGCCGTTTTGGACTGGGGGGTTAAGTTGGCTTTGGAGCTTGCCGACCCATGGAGTTCCCGATGGTCCGGGAATTTGGGGGTATGCCTTTGGATCATTGGAAGTGAATACGGGGACTCCTTGTCCTACGACTTTCACATTGCTTCCTCTTAATCTCCAATCATTGGTTCTGAAACCATCTCCTTTCTCTGTTGCTCTTGCTTCTGATGTATTTCTGTCTGTTGAAGATGTTACGAATCCCGATAACCCGTTTGAGGTTGGTATTTGTTGAAGGATTGCTGATGCTGCAGATATTGTCTTGTCCATCTGTGCAAAGAGCGATAGAAGATCTCCACTGAATTTCTTGACTGCATCCAATTGCTGTTCAAACAATGAGTTTCTGCGACCAATCAATGAATTGATTTCGTCATATTCTGCTTGAGTAAGCAATCCAGATGTTGTGTTTGATTCTGCCTGAGCCAACATTATGGAACGGGCTGTTTCCTTTTCTGCAATCGCCCTTCTTGCGAGTTTTCTTTCTGCTTCTTGCTGATGGTTTTGGATCTTTGCCTCAATTGCAGATAGTGAGGTGGCGAGTTCTTGGGCTGCTTGGTTTTTGCCTGCCATAGAGCCGAATAGCGGAATGGATGCCAATGCCTTGTCCTTCATTCTGTCGACTTCCCCAATTTGGTATTGGGTCATTTCGGAGATTATGAATGAGTATTGTTCCATTAGTGTATTGAATCCTGCTGCGAAGGCTTCCCTGACTTCATCGTATGAGACCTCACCTGTGCTTGTTTGACCGAGAAGGTACAATTCTTGGCTCGAATTGTTTTCAAGACTCATGTTCGTCATGATGTTCTCAATTTCACCTCTCACATCTAGCCAAATTGATTCTCTCGTAAGGCTGTTTTCGTTCTCAGATGTTTCAGCCCACTTTTCCATCATTTCAGTAATAGGAGCGAATCGATTTGATTTGATGTAACGCTCCACGCCCATTCTTTGGGCTAATTGACTGATTTCAATTTGCTTCTCTACGAGAAGGTCTCCTTGCGCCATGCTGTTGCGAGGAATGTCCTCCACTTCAAAGAATCCCGTTACACCGTTACGCTTGGTTATGGGAATGGTAGTAACATTTTGCCTACAAAGGTTGTTGCCGATACTAGCGGAGGACCCCAAAGAGGCGCTGTGAATGCTGCGACTACTGCAGTCAAAAGAAGTGGCGTTGCTAATGCCGCATCACCGAAGAATCTGTACCCGGGTATTCCGCCTACTTTGTCTAATTCCTGTCCGATTACAGCTTCTGCAATTGGTTTAGTGCCGTACCAGTCCCCGTCTAGAGGAACTTGGGCTAGTTCTGCAGCAGTCATTCTTCTCCCGTTTTGTGTTTGCCACGGCCATAGGAATGTTGGTGTGTATTTTGAGAACGGACCGTAAATAGGCCCTTCGCTGTGCGATGCAGCGTTGTCGATATATCCTACTTTGATTGAATCAAGACTCCCTACTGTTCCGTGATTGTAAGGGTTGTCTCCGAATATTGTGAAGATGTTTTGGCGTTCATAGGTTGGATCTGAACGGGCTATTACGCTTACATGTTGAGGTACTCTGTATTTGCTCCTGTAGTCTGCATCGTTATCCATAGCCTTGCCATGTAGGACTGTTACTGAATCTGCTGCTCCACCAACTGCGTCTTCGATTAGGGCTTTCACATCGTAATCGAGGATGTCTTGCCAATCGTCTTCATATCCTCCGGGTGCGAACTCGAGTACATCGTAGATCCATTCTTCGAGACCTCGTGGATTATCACCATGGGTAGTACCTGGAACTAAATCGTGGACATCTGCTGATACTGCGGCATCCAAGGCATCGCCAATTGGGTCAATAGTGACGCTCTTTACAGTCGATGCTGTGTCTTTGATTCCTGTCGCTACGGTTCCAACAGCACTTGCTGTTGCCGATACTGAGTTCCAAATTGGCCCAGCCATTCCTCGACTTCTCAAGTAATCGCTCATTCCGATTACCTCTTGATCTCCCTGCTTACCTCTTTGGTAGACTGGACTGCTTCTTCAACGACTTCTCCCGCAGTTGCTACGACTCCTTCTGCTACTGCAGGCATGAATCGCTTGAATACTTGGGCTATGGCAATGCAAGCTCCACCGCCCATGACTGCCATCATCAAAACGCCTACTGGCCCTTGAACCATGTTTGCACCCATTCTCTTGTACCATTTATCATACTGATGGAGTCCAATTACTCTCCAATCCAACAGAACAACAGTCAAGAGAAACATTCGGCATTAATCCCAGTGCCAGAATCAACCAAGACGC
>JAAZXA010000019.1 GCA_014240385.1 Methanobacteriota archaeon
ATTCTACGGCGCATTTCTTTAACCGCTTTCACCAATCCTTTTTCCTTTGACAGGCTAATTGTTCCAGAAGTTTCAAGTCTATTCTCTATGGATTTTACCTCAGCAGTTAATTTGTTGTATTCCACTCCTACTGACTGGCCCTTGCGTGTAGAATCCTTGTTTGATTTGTGTTGTCCAAATAATTCTTTCATTTGAGACTGAATGGAATTTCGCAATTCCTTGTGCGCTTTTATTCTCACTCTAATAGCTTTGACAATTTCTAGGCGAGCATCGAGTTTCTCTCGGTGTTCTTTGTATTGGCCTTGAACAGCATTGCGTTGCTCTGCAAACCTGTTTGCAGAATCATTGTGTTGACCGCGAATATCTCGCAGTTTTGAGAGCTTTTTCTCCATCGACTGCAATTTCTCTCGCAGGTCTTCATCCTCGGCTACAACCTCGCTTGCTTTGGCATCGGTTTGTTCGCTCATAACCCATGCGAGAACATTAACCGTTTCAATACTGTTCATGCCCAACTTTCAATCGGCTGGTGAATTTTCAAGTTCTGATGACACTAAGAACTTGCAGAATTAAGGACGAGAATATGGAAACTACACCACTTGCAAGTGAAATCAAACCAGTCAGTTTCGCTAATCTCTGGTTCCACTCGCTACGCACTCTGAGGTTGATGACTCGTCCTAAAATCAGATCTCCATTCTCATCTTCTAAGGAAATTGAAACTGTGGCCTCTCCAAGACGTTCTGGAAGTAGGGTCTGCCAATTCAATTGCCCAACATTGAGGAGGTTGGCAATCGCCGCTAATACGTCATCATCACCTTCACTAGATAGGTCCATATGGTCGGGCATTGAACTAATCATTCCACCCGCTGCAGGCAAATTTAGACTGAGGTGAATGTAGCCTGGCCGGAAATCAGGTGATTCTATCCGAAGCACTACTGAGCGGTCTTCTTGACTGTTATTGATTAGTAGGCAAAACAGGTTTGCTTGCTTGTAAACTACATTTTCCATGTCAACATCGAAAATCAATTTGTCTTTCTTCAGGCCCTTGATATCAATTCTCAAACTATGTTCTAAGCGGTCAAGTATCCTGAAGAAAGATGGACAACGACTGCCGATTCTATCCAATAGTTGAGCCCAAACCTCGTCATTGAAGAATGGATGATTAAGTATTTCCTCCATTTCATCTTCAAGGATAATCTCTGCAACTTCGCGATATCTTTCTTCATTAGAAAGTGATCCTCTGCGATGTAAGTGAAGAATATAGAATAAGCGCTCACGACCAATAACTGGGTCGAACCCAGGTTGTAATGCAGCCCTGAAGCGTTGCATGAAATCTTCAAAGCGCATACGTAGGAATGGGTCCATGTGAGTCAGCATCAAGTCGGAGAATACCTGTCCGAGTAAGGCTGGATGGACTGGTGGCTCATAGGTTGAAAGAATACCCCCTGCTTCTACAGTTGAATAAGAATCTTCACGGCTAATTAGGTGCAATCCCAAAGTCAGCATGGTCGAGCCAAGACTGAATAGAAATAGAATCCCACTTCCGTCTTTTGTGGTATCTGAAAATAAACCCGCTAACAATAGCATGAAGGTGAAAATAGCTAATGTCGCAGTTGTAGTGCGATTACGCAAGGTTCCTGAAGTCATTTCTTCTAATGCTGGGTATCCATGCATACTTGAGAAAGGTCTGCCCATGCGTTGAAACCGTTCTACTTCATCTGCCATTATTGATTGAGTAATGGATAATCTTTGACGGGTAATCAGTAATCCCAACGTCCATGCTGCAGAAACCACCAAAGCAAGGCTGGATAAGACAAAATTAAAACTTAGACCTAATGTATCTTCGATGCTATCTTTCCACCAACCAGGTGAATCTAATCTCCAATTCCAAGACATTATTTCCAGCAAAATCATGATGCTAGGTAATAGCACGAGAAGATGAATCCCTTTTGATAACATTAAGCGGTCAATTCGAAGTAGGCCCCTTTCCAATTTTTGCATTGATGCATGCTTTTCTTTATCTTTTTCACTCCACACATCGGCAGTATGTTCATTTGAAATTTGGAGAATCCGGCGGTCGATCTCTCTTTGGGCTTTGGCCCTTTCCTCATCTTCTTCGCTGAGCACACCTAGTGATTGAATACCAGTTGAAATCCGTTCTACCAAACTGGCTTTTTCTTCATCCTCATTCTCATCTTCGGATTCCTCAACAACTTCTTTGTTTTTGATTGGTTTGGCTTTTGACAGGATGTCTGAGACCGTATCCTCGGGCTCATCTTCACTCTCATCTCTCTGCGCCATGTTATTCCACACCTGCTTCGGGTTGATGAGGATTCTCAATGATCATACTTGACGAGAATCCGTTTCATCAGTTCATCTGCCAATTGATATTCAGTTTTTTGGATCATAATTCCCTTGGATGTTCTTTCAAGAGAAATGCCAGTTTTTATTCCAATTTCCTCTAATAATAAATTATCATTTTGTTGAATTAGGATTGCATAAATAGATGCCTTTTGGCCTTCTTCAAGGTGTTTAAGCAGTACTAATGATTCTGATAGTGAAATATTAACGTCTAATTCATCGCCGCGTGGAATTTCCTTCCCATCTGGATTATGTGTTGGCTTACCCAATAGTAAATCCAGAGTTTCTTCTAACTCATCAGTTAGGGCGTGTTCTAACATGCAAGCAGTTTCATGTGAATCTCCTTGAAAATTTAGTATATCGATTAGAAAACATTCTGCTAGACGGTGCTTCTTCTTCATCCTGCGCCCGAACTCTAAGCCCGGTTCTGTAAGGCGAAGTCCCTTGTAAGGTTCATAATCAACTAATCCCTTTGTTGCCAACCTTTGAACCATTTCAGTAGCGCTGGACGGAGCCACATCCAA
This sequence comes from Methanobacteriota archaeon, assembly GCA_014240385.1. Classification (GTDB taxonomy): domain Archaea; phylum Thermoplasmatota; class Poseidoniia; order Poseidoniales; family Poseidoniaceae; genus UBA226. The sequence goes on from JAAZXA010000019.1 coordinate 2,883, forward strand.
CGCTTTAGCAACCTCACCAGTTTTGATTTGAGCAGTTGGATTTAGTTCCCAAAATTCGTATAGAGTCTCCATGTATTCATCTTCAAACTCCTGAAAATGACCAGAACCCACGTGCATGCTCTGAGGGGCCCACTTCATCAAGGTGTGCCTCAAGATATAAGAGCACGGAATTCAGTTTTACACGCAGGGCAGCGAGCGGTAGCTGGTCTTTGTTCGAGTGGCACTCTCAATTTTGCGCTACAGGTTGGACAGCCAAGAATATCATCTGATGAAGAAGAAGAAAGTTCCTCTTCCACCTCTTCAATTTCCTCTTCTTCCTCTTCAATTCCCGCTTCCTCGAATTCATCATCGAAATAATCCAATTCATCATCCAAGTCCAATTCTTCCAATTCACTTTCGGGTAGAACAGGGGTAGGCAAGGTGATACTTTCAACCTTGAATTGGTGTTTGCATGATGGGCAGGACACAGTACCACCATAAGAGGCTGGAACCTTGAGGCCTTGCTGGCAAGAAGTGCATGAAATTTCGCGTTTCTCATCGCTGGCTAATGCACTGGATTTCTCCCTTTCTACCAATCTTTCTTGACGTTCCTTTTCACGCTTTATTTTCCGCTCAGTTCGTTGCTCTGAATCACCATACCAAGAACTGCCTAACCGAATTACTAAGGCAGCACCAAGGGCAATAACAAGACCCGTGCCAATAGCCATAAAGGGAATAATTCCACCTGCTGACTGCTGGCTTGAAGCAGAATCCATATCGGACAGGAAGGTATTGCTAGAAGTGAGGATATTGCCATCATTCCAACGGCAAGTTAGTGGGACATCATTACCAGCAGGCCATGACTCAATAGTGAACTCCACCTCCTTTGAAGTCTCAACCCTTCCAATTTCTACCTCGTCATACACAGTGCCATCGCTGCCAATTAGCAGCATCTTTCCTTCTTTGGACTGTGCACCATCATTACTGATGGTGCAGAAAATAGATGCCTTTTCACTGCTTTCTGGCCTTTTGGGGCTACTAATTGGGTTGATAGTTAATTCCAATTCTGGCCTTTGAATCGGTAATGCAAGGGTGATGACTTGACTTCCTTCGAGACCCCAATCTATTCTATCAACATCGATATAGACCAAAGCACTGCCATCGAATAGCCCCAAATCTGACTGTAGGTTTCTACGTCCTGCTTGAAGTTCTAACTGAATCACTAATCTTTCATTACGCTGGCCTTGTACCATTAATCCAATCGAAATATCGAGTAATCTTGAGGGGCCTTCATCCATCTCAATATTCCATATGACCTCAATACCTTCAACAGCATCCCATGTAATTGATTCAATTTCAACATTGAGGCCTTGTTCTGTCTCAGAATCTATGTTTTCGATTCCCGATAGATCACTTGAAATTAGGGAATCGCTACTCGATACCTTCCAACTAATATTATGGGAGCCATTTGTTTGAACAAGGTGGGCGGAGGTTAATTCAAGACTGCTACCAAGAGGTATTGACACAACTTCTCCTTTACTCCAGTCCCCATCTTCTTTCAGCCATAATGAGGCAGTTGAGTCTGCATCACCATTATTGTGAATCAATACAGATGCTAGCACTTCATCCCCTACGTGCCATGGTCCTCCAGATAATGAAACTCCTTGCCCTCCAGTTAAGATGAGGTTACCTGCAGTCATTGCAAAAGAATGGCTGGCACTGAGGCTGCTTGAAGTTGAAACTCTAACCCCTTCTTCTATGGCGCAGGTTATCTCCCCTGGTCTTGCCTCAGTGCTAAGGTTCCATGATTGATTTGTTGAAATAGCGATGGATATGGAAGCAAATAGCAGAACCGTCTCTTCATCTGCAGCAATGCAACTAATATTGCCGCTCCAATCTGCCTCCCCTTGATTTTTAAGAAGCAGTGTGAATTGGAAATTATCACCGAGTTCAGCTTCTTCTCCAAGACCAGTTAATGATAGTTGTAGTTCTGCTAGCGGAGGCGCAAGAACATTATAGGAAAGATTGTTTGAATCATCGCTTGAATCTTCATCACTAAGGTTGTAAAGACTTGCCTGCACGATTAGTAAGCCCTCACTTACCTGTGGCAATTGAATGATGACTTCAAAAGTTGAATCGGCACTCAGGTTGATACTTTGGTTGATATCAAGAATTACATTCTGTTGGCTACCGATTACTCTGATTGAACCATTCCATTCAATGTCCCCAGCATTGACTACAGGAATAGTTAACCGAACCCAGTCGCCATCCCTAATGCTGCTATTCCCAGTATCAACTTGGGAGTCATCCACAGGTTCAGCCAACCATTGTGCTAAACTTGCTAAGCCTACATCCAAAGGGCGTAAGCGATTACTACTTGCATTCCAGGAATTGGTATAACCAACCGGTATCGATTGGCTGAGGTCCCCACTCAAACTGAGATTTATTTGGTGTTGACCTGGTTGTATCCCAGTTAGTTCTAATGAAATTGCTTGATTGCCGCTGGCGCTTAATTGGACCGCTTCGCTGGCGCTAGCCATAACCGCTCCTTCAGATGTCGTTATCGATGCACTTAGGGTTGCATTTGCTGCCTTATCATCAACTTCTTCTAGGCTCAAGTTTATCCAAATACTGCCAACACCAATGTCAGAATCACCTTCGATGACTACAGAACTAATATTGATTGCAATTCCGCCAGCCGGCTCTGCATTGGCTGCTGGAGCCAATGACATTAGGAGCAGTCCAAAGACTACAGCCAAGGTTGAACTCTGCCCCATCAATCCTTTGGGCATGCAGGGGTGTGAATACCTTTGTGGCAGTGGTGCACCCTTTGACCAACCTTTATGTCGTTATCTCGCATCGAGCGCCCGTTCAACATGGACCCAGCAGCCCTTCTTTCAATGCCGAGCGATTTACTCGCCAAGGCTGTACTCCATCGCAGAGAGCAATTATTGCAGTCTTTACCGGAGCAAATAAGCCAACTGAAGAGCGAACTAGGAGGCACAACTCCGGTTGCGTCGGAGACCGGAAAGAAGCGGGATGATGTCAATACCAAGGTTGCCTCGCTCAAACTTGAGAGAAATAAATACAAGGCCGAGGCCTTTGATTTAATCCGTCGAAGTAAAGAATTACGAGAATTATTAATTTCAGAAGGCCGCTTGAAGAATCCCGATCCACAATGGGCCAAAGACAAGTTGGTTGAACAAATTGCACAAATGGAGCAGGACTTTGAAACTAGAGCCGGAGATCATAAGGCTGAGCGAAAATTCCTTAGGACAATAAAAGAACTAACCAGTAAGCATCAAGACGAAGTGAAGGCAAGAATCGCGTCAAATCCAGAGTTAGGGGAGTTAAACGAAATACAATCTAAGATTAAACCACTTTTTGAAGCAGCAGAAAAAGCTCATGATGCAATGACGGAGTTAGTTGGTGAATCAGATGAACTACACACTTCTTGGTCATCAGTTGTTGAGGAACAACGAATATTGCATGCGAGATTATTCAGAGCAGAATCAGCACTTGAAAATTCATTAAAGGCAACTGAATACTGGAAGAAGCGCTTAAAAGATGGTTTTGGAGACTTAGGCGTTGCCGGTTTCCCAGACTTATTTACAGATGCAAATAATATCAAAGAAGGTGGAATGTCGAGTATTGGTGTACGCCGTCAAGCCAAATTGGAGAGGGAAGCAAAAGAGTCTGCTAATAATGCAAAGGAAGGTGAAGAAGAATGAGTGAGGAGATTTCTTTTTCATCTATTCTTGAGGACGCAACTCCAAATAAGCATGATTCAAAGCGACGTACAGGTATACTGAATCATCTTCAGAAGTCCCTAGAGAGAAACCACAAAGGTGCGAGCATCAACTTTAGTGGAAACACTCCTCTTGGATTATCTCCACGTCGAGGTGGAATAGAGTTTTCAGTTTCGATACCAGAAGGAAAAACTGCAACTGGGTTTAGTAAGAAGTTTTCATGGGAATTGAATGGTAGGGGTCTTGCAGACGTCATCGTGCATGAGAACCGTTCAACACCAACAATTCATGGAAAAAATGACCGCACCAGCATTCCGATTAGAATATCAATCGCCGATGCAACTGCTGAGAACAAAGTTGCTTTGCTAAGGCTATTAGGAGACTCCGATAACCGAGTTTTCAATTACCTATTGGCTATTCAAAACTGGGTCCTTCATCGCGACTTAGCAGAGCAATCCGGTGGACTTTCACCCTTTGCTTGGAGCATACTTGCTTTGACTCATCTGCGCTCCTCAAATCTAATCTCAGACCCATTTTTGGCTGACTCCGGCACTGTGGTTGAAGACGGAGAAAGAAGCCTAGATGTCGGACTGGTTGAATCAACTGAAGGCGTTTGGCAAGGAGGCGACCAGGAAGTGGAGTCAATGTTCAAGTCATTCCTAACTTCATTACAATCACTCCAATTACCTGCGAAGAAAATCATCTCACTACGAATGCCAGACGGTGTTAAAAGAAAAGATTGCGATTTGAAGGCACCTGATATTGGTAAAGTTTCAGCAAATAAGAGAGTGCCCCATCTGTGGCCGATCCTTGACCCATTTGATATGACTAAGGATATTTCTGAATCACTAACTCTTGAGGGGGCAAAGAGAATTCTTGTTGAGGCCGCAAGAGGAGGCCTCAGTTCTGAAGAACTATTTTCAACTGTAAAGGAAGACTTACTAGCAGCAGATGAAGACAAAGATTTGTTCGCAGACCTTAGAAGCCGCCCGGCAAATGAAATTGAATCTGAAGCAAAGGAGTTGCGGAAGAAAAAGAGTTTGATAGAGGCGGAAGTTGATTCTATAAAAGAGGCAAGGCAAGCGCAAATCAGGATAGTTCAAGCCTTACGCGGAATCGTCAATGACACAAGCAACTTGAGAACTGAACAAAGAAAACTAATCCCTCAGTTAGGAAATAGGCGTAAGGAGATGGATAAATTACGCCAGCAAAGAGATGATATCAACAGAAAAATAGTCCTTCCTACCAAAGCAATCGAAGAAGAAATAATCACGGTTTATGAGAAGTTGTGCGGCACGGCAAAGTCATTCCGTTATCCGAGCCCAGAGGAAGAAATCCGTCTTTTCATTTACTTTTTGGAATTACAAGAGATGTTCAAAGCCGCGGTAATCAGTTCAGAATGCCATCATGTTTTGCAGCAATTATCCGGCCAACAAAGGGCTGCAGTCAAAGAGTTGAAATCATTTGAATCAGAGACTGAGTCGATTAAGTCAGATGCCTTGGAAGGAATAACCAGTGCGACGGAATTGAAAGGAAACTATCACGAAATGAAGGATATCGACAGGCAAATCACAAAATTGTTGAGGAACCTTAATTCCAAGCGTGATGAATTAAGAGAAGCCAATCGAGAATTAGGCAGATTGGATGCATGGTTGAGGATTCAGAAGAAGGATGCCAAAAAACCAAGCGGTAAGCAACAGGGAAGTAAGAGCGGAAGTTCAGACAGAGCACGTCAAAGCAGGGCACCAAAGGTTGACATCAAGGAAGTAAAGAGAAAGGCTGCTAGCGGTGAATCAATGTCGTTGGAAGACTTCGGAGCCTTATTGTCAAGCGGGGGACTTTCAAGTATCACTGCAGACGACCCACAACAATCTAGAAGTCGGCGAAAGAAATCGAACAAGAAGAGAGTCGGAGCCACATCAGGTAGCCGTGGAACAGGTCGACCTGATCTCGAAGGGCGCGCGAATAAGAGGCGCTGAGTTTGGAAAATAAAACCTTGAAATGGGTTTATTCTCCAGTCCCAATTACTTTTTCATTAGCCCTTTTACAACATTGTAAGGGCTTGATTTTCAAAGCGACCGGTGAATCATATCCTTTAGAATTGATTCGTAGTATGCCCGTTGACCCATTGATGGGGAGTTTCTTTCTCATCCCTAAAACTTATTCTAAACAGCAAGCAATGGATGAATTACAGGTATTTGGGCTACTCTGGTCGATGCGTATTGATGAGAACTCTTCTCGAATATTGACCTTTTTAATTGCTGAAGAATTTCGAGGGCAGGGACTTGCATCTGGTGTGTGGGCTAGGTTTGTTGAAACAGGAACCTCTGAAGGAATAACGAATGTATCATTAGAGGTTAGGGAGGAAAACGATCTTGCCTATGAATTCTATTTGCGAAGAGGACTGCGAGCCAAAGGAAAATTATCTCAATATTACCGAGAAAGTGTTGGAGTTGCAATGTTCGGTCCATTACAATGCCCTCAGCCACAATCTCAATGACCCCTCTTCATCTGCAGTAGAATGTGCCAATGCGAATCTTGGAGACCTTGAGGTCTGACGCCTCTGCATCTCTTGCAGTAATAATCGATGTTGAAGCCTTGCCAATTTTCACTTCCCCTTCAGGTAGCGATGCTTCAGTAATTTCGGGAAGGTGGGCTGCATTGATGCAGTCTTTGGCTCCTGTAAGTCAGAAATCTGCTAGTGGACCAATGGAGGAGTTGGTAATTTCAGGAACCGAAGGAGAGGTTCTCGCCAGCCGTCTTGGAGACAGCCACTGGATCTTATTGGTGGTCGAAGATAAATCAATGCTCGGCCGAGCAAAGTATGCAATCGCCGAGTCCAAAAGTCTCTTGGAAAGAAAACTTTAGTCGAAGAGTGGTCCAAGGATAACAGGTCCTTGAGGGCCTACTTCAATTGCTTGCTTTTCCATTGAATGGCGAACGTGGCGCATCTTCTCAAGTTGGAGTGTGCGAACGATGGTGCCATTTCTGCGATCGAGACCTAGAGAGATGATTGCATCAGCGAGGAAACCTTCATTCCCACCCAATTCCGCATGGGTCCCTACATTACGTTCTGTAATAATGAAGACATTGAGGTTTTGAGCTCTCAAGAAATCAAAGAATCCGAACATTTTCTTACGCATTTGTTCATCGACGGTGGTCAGGCTGTAGATGGCACCCAATGAGTCGAGGACGAAACAGGTGAACCTGTGGCCGTGTTGTTGCTTGAAATGTTCAATCATTCGGCGAGTGAATTTAAGGTAGTCCATGTTTTCATTTTCTCTACGTAATTCCGTGAAATCAGTAATCTGAAGGTTGTGAGGTAGGTTCAAGCCGAATGATTCGCAAGAGCGCAACAGGCTATCAACGGATTCTTCAACTGTGCAGTAAAGACCAAACTCGCCAGTTCTAGTCAAATGATTTGATAGAACGGTCATGCAAAACCCAGTCTTCATTGAGCCAGGTGGTCCTGTAATCAGTGAAAGGTAAGGTGGCCTAACGTCGTTTTGGATAACCCGCTCGATTCCTGCAATACTTCCCAGAAACATGTTGCTCGCCCATGCCACTATCGGATAGGACTTCAACTTAATGGAAAGGGCGGGGTAGTTGTCGCACACCGTTTATCTAGCCAAAGAGTCGGACCACTAACCAACTTAGTTTTGAAGGCATTATCTAATATTTCTTCAGGCTATTTCCATGGTAAACCAGAAAGTGAAGGCGTATCAAGCGCTATTGATTCTCATATATGTTGAATATTAATTCAATACACATGAAGACTTTGAAACTATGAGGATACTGTTTAGTCCCTTAGCGAGTGGTGTTGACAGGGTTCTTATGGGGAATGCGAGTCGCCGACTCGTCATCAAGGGGACTTGATGATAAGGCTGCGTGGTTTTAAGATGAGTGAACTGAAGAATCTGTTGGAAGATAAGAGGAAGCTGGTTGATAAAAAAGCTACTGAATATAGACAGGTTCGAGATGATTGGAACAGCCGCACAAAAGAACATTTGACCGTACGAAACAACCTCAATGGTGAAGTTCGCGAACTAATTATCAATGTCCGTTCACAGCGTGAATTAAGGGAAGAAAAGAATACCGAAGTTCGCGAGAAGAAACAGATTCGAGCAGACTGCAATAAGGTGGTCCGGGGTTCCAAAGAAAAGTTGGAAGTATTGCGTGGCGGAGGTCAGCAAAAAGTTGCACCCCAACAAGATGGCCACCGAGGTCGCCGTGAAAAGAAAGTGACGGTTCACAGTTTGCGCAGAGATATGCAACGCTTTGAGCGCGAGTTTGAAACCGGACGCCATACCGGTAAAAACGAGAAGAAAATAATGAAGAAGATGAAGGACATTCGTTCCCAAATCCGTTCGATGGAACTCTCGGAGGAAGGCAATGAGGAATTGAAACTTATCCGCGAAGAATTACGCGTCGCAATGGAAGCTCAAGAAGAAGCCCATATCGAAGTCACCAGAGCAGCCGAAGAAGCTCAGCAGGCTCACGAGTTGATGATTGTCTGGAATAGCGAAGTAGACAAAAAGCGCGAAGAAGCAGAGGACGCTCACCGCCGCCTAAGGCGCTCAAAGAAAGAAGCGGATCAGGCTCATCACCACTATATTGTCTCCATCCGATGCCTTCACAGCACCCAGTCAATTCTCCGCTCCATCCGTGGAATTGAGAGTGGCTCAGCACCTTCCAAGTCAGCCCGCGAAGAGGTGGCTGACCTGATGAGCAAATTGATGAGTGGTGAGACTCTAACAACAGAACAGTTGATGGAGTTGCAGAGATTCGATTGATTGGAGTTGCCCAAAATGATTAGCCGCGACCAAATCGCCTCGGTCTTGGAAGACTATGACAGGTTGAAGTTGAGAATCGGTATGACAGCAAGTCATTCAGCCTTAGATATCTGTGATGGCGCCATCGAAGAGGGCTTTCCTACCGTGGCATATTGTCAAAAGGGCAGGGAAAAAACTTACTCTCATTACTTCAAGGCCCAGCGCACAGTTGCAGGTAGAGTCCGCAGGGGAATGGTTGACAAAGCCGTCGTCCTCGATAAATTCAGCGATGTCTTAGCCCCTGACTTTCAACAAGGAATGCGAGACCGTAATGTAATCTACATTCCAAACCGTTCATTCACTTCCTATTGCGGAATAGATGCAATCGAGAATGATTTCAATGTGCCAATGTTTGGCAGCCGCAATATGTTGAGAATGGAAGAAAGGACTGAGGAGCAGGATTATTATTGGATTCTCGATAAGGCCGGGCTACCTTACCCTGATTCAATTGAAGACCCCCAAGATATCGATTGTCTAGTCATTGTCAAGTTGCACCATGCAGAGAAAAAACTCGAAAGAGGATTCTTTACCTGTGCATCTTTTGAGGAATATCAACAGAAGTCCCAGGATTTAATCAAACAAGGTGTCATCGATGCAGCCAGTTTGGCAGGAGCGAGAATTGAGCGCTATGTCATTGGCCCAGTATTCAACCTCAACTTCTTTTACAGCCCATTGGAAGAGGAGATGCCAAAACTGGAATTATTGGGAGTAGATTGGAGGTTTGAATCATCTTTAGATGGTCATGTGCGCCTACCTGCACCGCAACAAATGACCATGCCAGCCCATCAACAAATTCCAGAAATGACTGTTGTTGGCCATAATACGGCAACAATTCGGGAATCTCTTCTTGAAACAGCATTTGAATTGGGTGAGAAGTTCATCGATGCAAGCAAGGAACACTATGACCCAGGAATAATTGGGCCATTTTGCTTACAAACATGCATTGACAAAGACATGAATTATTCAATATATGATGTTGCACCAAGAGTTGGTGGCGGTACAAACGTACATGTTAGCGTAGGCCACCCATACGGTAATGCAACTTGGAGAAAACCGATGAGTAGTGGCCGCAGAATTGCCTTGGAACTTCGTAGAGCAGCCGAGCAAGACCGGCTTTTAGAAGTCCTAACATGAGCCAATGAAGGTATTTCCCCCTTTCATCCGGCAACAAGATTACCTATGGTATACGGGGTGGGTAGACCATGGTCGGGGATTCAGACTCAGCCCCGCCGGCTAGTATCGTAATTGGGAATGATTCTGATTCAGCCCCGCCGGTCAGTGTCGTAATTGGAAATGATGCCGCACCTATCCCCGAAAACGTATTCTCAGCAACGGTATCTGCTGAAAGTGTCGCATTTTCCGACCCCTCTTTGTTGATGCCAGTAAAAGGTAAAATGATGAAAAAGCAATTCTTCTTGGGACTTTTTTTCCCAGTCATAATTTCTATCTTTTTTGCAATTACCATTGAGTCATTGGATGATGATAATTACGAGGATGGTGTATTCATGGCTAATGAGCAAGGGGAATTTAGTATCGATTTAGCAGAGTTAGGATGGAATTGTGATGACGGTTCTTATTATGATGTTAATCTAAATTGGGGTAATGGAAATAACCATCATTATGCAAATTATGATTGCCAGGAGAATTTAAGATATCATGCAAACGAAAATATTGGCACTATCCATGAAAATGGTAGTATCGAATTAGATTTATTATACCCGCCAGTTGACGGTTATGATGTAATATTTCATTATTGGAAAGATGGAAACAGCCGTACTGCATTATTAGGTCAAGGAGATGGAGTCAATACCACTTTCAGTGGAAATGTAGACCCTGATTTTTGTGAAGGAGATGGAGAATATAGATACTGGGATGATGACCTTGGTGATTCTTATAATTGGTTCAGTACTAATGGAGGGCCACGGCCATGCACCATAGTTGAATCAGGAGAAATCATTATTGATAGCAAATTGGAAGATGGAGTATTGACTTTCAAATTATTAGATTCCTCTTCAGATGCTAAAGAAATCAATGTTGAAGTTTATTCTTATGACGATATGAACTTCGTCATAGAATTTCTTCCGCTTTTGGGATGCCTTGCATTCTTAGGAGCAGGAATTGGTGCTTACATGTCTGGATACAAGTGGTTTGCTTATGGAGTGGGGGCCTCAATCATCGTTTTTCCAGCAATACTATTCACTATAGGTATTTTAGCATTAATGGCTTATGGATTCTAAGCGAAAAGGTGAACACATGCCATTCGCAAACTTAACTTGGCGAGCCACCGCCTCGGGACTTGAAGACGAATTGCTCATTGCAGATGCCCTTTCGTGGCTTTGTGGCGAGCCAGAGAGCATTGAACTGGAACGAACCAAATCCTATCACGGCTCCAAAGTTCATATGATTACTTCCAAGATAAGCCGCCGCGGCGCCATCCGTAAAGCAATTTCTAATCTCGGTCCAAACTTGCTGAATACATTATTGATGCAATTAGATTCACGCTTACATGATGATAATGCCCTCTACTTCCGCCTAGATCTTGACAGCCTTGTTCGAGGAAAACTCATCCTGAGCGAGCCAGGTGGAAAAGCAACTGCAAAAGCCCGTCTCAAATTCAAGGCATTCCCTGGACAAGACATCCAGCAAGTTGTCAAAGATAGTCTTCAATCACTACTTGAGAGGGCACAAACCCCTGTTTTTCCTGATGATGAAGAAGAGTGAAACACAAAAGCCTTCATATCTATATTCTCAATCGCCGTACTGGAGAGAAGCAGATGACCCACGTAGTAATCTCAACATGTGTTGACCATAAGTATCAGGAATGCGTTGCAGTATGCCCAGTAGAAGCATTCAGAGAAGCCGACACCTATCTGGTCATTGACCCCGATGAGTGCATTGACTGTGGTGCCTGTATACCAGAGTGCCCTGTGGAAGCAATCTTTGCTGACACCGATGTCCCTGATGAAGAAGAAGCATGGATAGAGCGCAATGCAGCTGAATCACTAAATTTAGAGGTTGCAACCGGTGATTCACCAGTTCTTGCAGATGATTGAATTTACAATCAATATAGCGATTTTTTAGTAAAGGAGCGATAGCGATGGCAGTTAATACAGACCTTGAAACAATGTACAAAGGTACTGAATTGATCAAGCGTGGATTTGCACGCATGCAACAAGGCGGCGTCATCATGGACGTAGTTACTCCTGAGCAAGCCCAACTTGCGGAAGATGCTGGCGCTACTGCTGTCATGGCTCTTGAGAGAGTTCCTTCTGACATCCGTAAGGATGGAGGAGTTGCAAGAATGAGCCATCCAGACCTAATACGGGGAATCATCGAGACTACTTCCATTCCAGTCATGGCGAAGGCGAGAATCGGACACGATATGGAGGCTGCAGTATTGCAGGAACTTGGCGTAGATATGGTCGATGAATCCGAAGTTCTAACACCTGCCGACCCATTTTTCCACATTGCTAAGAATGATTTTACCATTCCATTCGTTTGTGGTGCAACAAATCTTGGAGAGGCAGTTCGCCGAATCTACGAAGGTGCTGCGATGATCCGCACAAAGGGTGAGGCCGGAACAGGCAACGTAGTTGCAGCAGTCACGCACTCGCGCTTAATCCAGCAAGAAATCGCTCAAGTTCAGGCTATGGATGATGAAAAGTTGGATATCGCTGTTGATATCATCATGGACAGATATTACGAATTATCGGAGACATCCCCACTGCTCGGAGATGTATGTACAACACCTTTCGGTGACTTGGATGATGAATTCCATACTAACATGAAGAATGTCTTACTGCAAGTAAAGGAAATGGGAAGGTTGCCAGTCATCACCTTCTCTGCCGGTGGTATTGCAACTCCTGCTGATGCGGCATTGATGATGAAACATGGAATGGATGGAATCTTTGTCGGTTCTGGAATATTCAAATCTCCGGACCCAAAGACTACTGCCGATGCAATCATCATGGCAACTCACCATTTCGATGACCCTGCTGCTGTTTCTGAGGCATCTGCCATGATGGGAGAAGCAATGCCAGGTCTGGAATTAGAAGGTCTTGCAACAAGAATGGAAGACCGCGGTGCATAACCACTCTCATACAATTCAAATAGTGGAGGTCGGTCGGCGGCTTGCTCGTAGGGTAGCCCCTACAACAAACTCTGAGGGATCAAGATGGCAAGTCGAAATAGTGCAAAGGCACGTGCAGCAGCAAGAAAGCAGAAAGACAAGTGGAAGACCAAGCGTTGGTTCACAATCCGTGCACCACGATATCCTTGGGATTTCAAGCGCATCGGCGAGACTCTCGGAGAAGAAGAACAACATATCGTAGGACGTACCTACGAAATTACTCAGCAAGAATTCGATGGCGACTTCACAAAGATGCACGTCAAAGTACGCTTCCGCGTTATTGAGTGTGTTGGCCAAGATGCACTAACTGAATTCATCGGCCACAGCCACCAATCCGACCACGTTCGCAGACAAATCCGCCGCTACCGTGGAAAAGTTGACGATGTAGTTGATGTCGTAACACAAGACGGTTTCTTGATTCGTTTGAAGCCATTGATGATTACCGAGCGAAGAGTCAAGTCCAGCGTTAAGAGTGCAATGCGCTTAGCAGTACGCGACGTTATCCTTACACAATCAGCTCGCAAGACCTTTGCTCAATTGCAAAAGTCTCTACTTGGAACCGAGATGGAAGATGAAGTCTCCAAGGCTGTCAGAAAGGTCTACCCAGTTCGTTCTGCGGTTATTCAAAAGAGTCAATTATTACAGAGTGGAGTTGTTTCAGAAAGCGGCCCAACTCTTGATGAAATCCATGCTGATGAAGAGCGCAAGACTGCAGAAACAGCGGCCCGTAAGGCCGCAGCACTAGCAGCAGCCGCTGACGAAGATGATGACACTGCAGAAGAAGCAGGAGTACTGGCAGCAGCAGAAGCACTTGAAGAAGTATCAGAAAAGGCACCAGAACCTGTTGAGGAAGTCAAGGAAGAAGAGAAAGCACCTGTAGCGGCAGAGCCTGCTTCAGATGATGACTTCTCTACTCTACCTGGTGTAGGTCCAGCATCCGCAACGAAGTTGCAGGATGCAGGTCTTGGCTCCTTTGCGGCATTGAAGGATGCCGGTGTTGATGGACTCTCTGAAATAAAGGGAATTTCGGCAGCGCTTGCTGGAAAGATTATCGATCATCTTTCTTGAGTGGCATTGAAGGACTACGGTCCTCTGCCTGAAGCCATGACAAGACCAACAGACGTCGACCAATGGCTCAATGACGACGCTGGCGAACGCGTTTTAGCAGTCGACGAAACCGATGTCGCAGAGATTCTTTGCGATGGCAGATTTGACACCATGATGGCAAGAACAGCAAGGTTCCACCACAAGCATGCCTTTGCTGATAATAACGGCCATGATATGGGCTACCGCCTAACTTTGATGATTGAGGAATTAGGAGAATTAGCAGCCGCAGTTACCAAGGGAAAACCTAAGGCTGACTTAGAAGAAGAATTGGCTGATGTTTTCATCTTGACATTAGGAAATGCCTTAGCGATGGAAATTGACCTTGAGAAAGCCTTCCACAAAAAAATGGACACTATTATGACACGACCAAGTAGAAAAGGCCGGCTTGGAGTTAGAGTTACTGAGTACGTTCCAGAATCTTGAGAATCCAAGGGTGCTCATCTTTTTCACCTTGTTGAGATTCTGCAATGGATGAGACTTCCATTTGCGCTGGTATCTCAAAGAATGTGTCGGCACCTACTATTGTCGTTTGAACTACTGTCAATTCTAATACATCTAAGTCGAATAGGCGGTAAATTTCCCCGCCTCCAATGATAAATGCTTCATTTACAGCGCCGCAGGCAGTGATTGCAGCGGCAGGACTTCTTGCCATTATTACTCCCTCAAAGTTTGATGTCCGGCTAATTACAATGTTTAGTCGGCCAGGCAGAGGTCTGCCAATCGACTCGTAGGTTTTGCGCCCCATGATGATAGGAGCGCCCATAGTGCGCTGTTTGAAGCGGGCTAGGTCCGAAGGTAATCTCCACGGCAAACCGCCTTGCTTACCGATGGCTCCATCCAAATCGCAAGCAACTAAGGCGATGATTCTCATTTTTCCACCTCTTAGACTGAAATTGGGGCCTTGATATGTGGGTGATGTTGATAATCTTGGATTTCAAAGTCCTCGTAAGTGAAGTCATCGATGTCCATTTTCTCTGGGTTTAGGATTAGTTGGGGTAATCCAAGGCATTCTCTTGAGACTTGCAATCGGGCTTGTTCAAGGTGGTTTGTATAGAGGTGAGCATCACCAATTGTGTGGATGAAATCACCTACTTCAAGTCCACAGACTTGAGCCATCATGTGGACAAGAATGCTATAGGACGCTATGTTGAACGGAACCCCAAGGAATACATCAGCACTTCTTTGATAAAGTTGACATGATAGTTTTCCATTGTTAACATAGAACTGGAAAAAGGCATGACAGGGCATTAATGCCATCTTGTCCAAGGCTCCTACGTTCCAAGCAGAAACGATTATTCGACGTGAATCTGGATTATTCTTGATCATCTCGATGGCTTCTGCTATTTGGTCCACAACCTGTCCACCTTCGGTCTCCCATTTCCGCCACTGCTCACCATAAACTGGACCTAATTCACCCTCCTCATCTGCCCATGCATTCCAGATTCGGACATCGTGTTCTTTTAGGTAGGAGATATTGGTCTCACCCCTCAGGAACCACAATAATTCGTAGATAATCGACTTCATGTGCAATTTTTTGGTAGTGACCATAGGAAAGCCCTTGGAGAGGTCAAAGCGCATTTGGTGGCCGAAAAGAGATACGGTTCCGGTTCCAGTCCTATCGCCTTTTGGCTGCCCCTCGTCGAGGATACGGCGCATCAAGTCGAGATACTGTTCCATGGTACCGAAGAGTGGTGGCCTCAGCCGGTTCTTCAATTATTGTGAAGGCTATGGTGCACCTAGTTCTTTGATATCAGCCATGATTAGGTCAGTAAAGGCGCGATAAAGAGCAGCGATTGCTGTTTTCTTTTCATCCCCTTCCATTCCAGCAATAGCATCTATATCTTTTTGGCTGACATTTGTTTGTTCTAAGAATTGGTTCCAACTTCGGCCATGCCCAATGTTGACCCGAATCTTCCTCCAAAGTCGAGGAAGTTTGTGGATTTTTGGAGCCATGACTTCTCTTGTTCCAATTAGTGCCATCGGAACAACTGGAACTTCAGGGTGGGATGCGGCAAGGCGTGCAACCCCTGTCTTCCCTGCAGCAAGGAATGGTGGCTCTTTGTTCCGAGAACGCGTACCTTCTGGAAATAGACCTAAACAGCGACCTTCAGTCAATATGTCGCTGGCTCTGGCCAAAGCATCAGCAGCGCCTGATTCTCGTTCGGTTTTGATTTGACCTGTAGCCTTCATGAAAAAGGAAACTCCAGGAGTTCTGAAGTGCTCATCTTTCGCCAAATAATGCAATTTCTTTCGAACAACGCTAACCACGACAACTGGGTCAACATGACTAAGGTGATTTGCAACGAAAATACCTGAGCCTTGTTTTGGAATCCGTTCAATTCCATATGGTTTAATTCTGATGAAAAATCGGATGATTGGAACAACAGTCCATTGCAATATGCTGTATGAACGTGGAGGCTTGAGTGGCTTGCCTGTGCCCTTTATTATGACTGCATCACCAAGACGCGACCAGGCATCAGCAGCATCCCCCATGACTTGCGGGGGCTGCTTTTCAGTATTCTATGCTGCGGCGTATCATAATCTTTGAAGGCGGTTATTCCGGTATTGTCTTGAACAGCAGTCATTTGGAACAATCCATGCGCAGAGGCTTTACTTGGTGGCTGCTGCTATTACTTATTCTTCAACCTATTATTACACCTGTGGCAGCAGCATCATGGGAAGTAGATGGTTGGCTTTCAACGGGCTATGCAGATGAACGCTTGGCGGCCGGAGATGAATTTGGTTGCTATGAAATCCCATCTCTGTCTTGGCAAGCAGACCCTGGCGCAATGGCTAAAGAATGTAGAGAATATATTGAGGAGAATATCGCTGCATCACATTGGGATTCAACCCCATTATCCACCTTTGTAGAGGCAGGGTTGACCTATATCGAGCACGATTTAATTGATGCACAAGGCTTTCCGGTTCATGGTGATGATACTGCCCTAGCCTCAACTGCGTGGCATGATTCAGATGATTTCCCCGAACTACCAGAGGATTGGTACAATCTAGGTAGGAGAGGTGGAAGTCTTGAGAAAGCAATGAACACCTTAACGACAGTGAAAACAGAAGCAGAGGCCGGTGGACTAGTGAATTTCTATTGGATTGGAAAAGTGGATGAATTGACAATACGCCATGATTCAGGGATCGAAGAATGGCTCCTTGAAAGCGATGCATGGTTCACAACTTGGGGAGAAGCTTGGTCGACATGGGTGATTCAACGCTGCCATCAATTCCAATTACCTTCACCTACTACTTCTGCTGAAGGAGAATGGAGAATGAAAGTTGAACGCCCTGAAGCGTGCTTGGCTTCTGAAGATAGAAACTGGGATATTCCGGTAACTTGGAGAGTCAATGCAAGCGATTCTAAGGTAGTCTCTGTAGTCGATGTTGCTACTGACAATCAGTTAGTAGTGCTGGATGTTAGTGAAAACCAACTTCAACAAGGCTGGAGGATGGATGGCTCTCATCTTTTATTGTCAATACCAGTTGGAATGGAGGTCAAAGTTGTCTTTGAGGATGCTGATGTTGAAGTCGATGTATTGGATGAGCAGTGGTTCAATGGGCGTTCATTCGCGGTCACCATTGCGGCTCATGAGACTGATGATTTGTTTACTTGGTCAAAGCGTTTTGAGGCTTCTTCAGACCTTAGATTCACTTGGCTGATTACACCTAGGGATGCGAGAAGTTCTTCACCGTGGTTGCCGATTATTGGAGTTACAGTAGTGTTAGGTTCGATGTTGGCCTATTCTATGATGATAAAGCGCGATAAGGCCTTGATTAGATCACTTGAAGAAGAATGAATCTCTTTTTATTTGCACACCAGCGTCTTGCAGCCGATTTTCTGCTAAAAGTAATAGTTCCGGAATACCTTCAGGTGGATGCACTCCCTCAGGAATCAATCCAGCAAGAGCAGCATCAATCGCTGCAAGGGTGACCAGCCCTGTGGTCCTTGCCATCGATGAATCGCCATCTTTGCCATAGTCAATAAGGTAGCCATTCCACTCTCCGTTTTTTATTGTGGCACTAACCGTCATGACCGTCATTTCTTTTCTGCTCGGATCAAATTGCCATTCGTTTGCTAATTCTTCATCTTGGCTAGATGCTAACCATTTTTCATAATGGCCCGGCCATCTCAATGTATATTCCAACATAGAATCGGCATCTACTGTGTCAAGTAGGCTCCGTAGCCCATCGGTTATTGCGGCCTCCAATTTGCCAACGCTAGGAATCTCAACCATATGCCGCATTTCTAATGCAGGAATTTCTTTTTGTTCTCCTGCTATGATGACTCTTGCTGGGCGAGTATATTCTTCGATGACGTCGGTTGGTGAGAATGGCGCCATGTAAGACCAGCCTTCGTCTGGCTTACAAGGGATGCCCCCGACTTTAATTTCCAGTTTCTTTATTCCCTCAATCGCTGCACTCCAGAGGTTAGAAAGTCCCGGTGCAATACCGACATCATAGACCATTCTGCCGCCTTGTAGATTGCGCGGGTCTTCTGCAGTGAATGCCAAATCCACAATTGTCTGATTATTATTCAAGAGTGGCTGCCTTACTGCATGCCCAACTCTCCCAGGTAGCATATTTACCCAGACATCTACATTTTCCATATTCAGAACATCAAAAGCTGAACAGCAAAGCGTTTGACAATTCAATTCATTCAACGATTCTTGGCAATTATCAACGACTAACAAATCATGTTCAGATAATCGCGATGCTACGAACTTACCAATCAGGCCGGCCCCAAGAACCACTATCCGCGCCATCTCAATCACATTCCTTAATGGCTCATGCCACTTCTATGTGGCGAAGCCTTCATCCCCTGAATGTAAAGGCCACAACATCAGGTGAGCGGATGGCAAGCGAGGTACGCATCGACCCATGGTCCAGCGCCCAGTCGACTGACTATTCTCGAATCATCGAACAATTTGGCATCACGCCGCTGGATGCATCCTTAATTCATGATGCGAGTTTGCATCAGCGGCGAGGCATCGTTTTTGCTCATCGAGACCTCGATGTTGTTCTTAATGCACGTGATTCGGGCAAGCCGTTTGGCGTAATGACCGGTTTGATGCCGAGTGGGCAAATGCATTTGGGTCACAAGATGGTTATCGACCAAGTGCGCTGGTTTCAGGAACAAGGCGGTGATGTCTCCATTGCTGTGGCCGACCTTGAATCAAATGCAACTCGCGGTGTTAGCCTAGAAGATGCTCGAAGTATAGCACTTGAAGAGTATATTTCCAATTACGCTGCAATGGGCTTAGACCCCAATCGGACCAATGTTTATTTTCAGTCTACCCGCTCAATTACGCAAAAATTAGGATTCACTTTGGGTAAGAAAACCAACCTCTCAGAAATGGAGGCCATTTACGGTTTTTCAGGTGATACCAATCTTGCACATGTTCAGGCGCCATTGGTTCAGGCCGGTGATATCATCCATCCACAATTGGATGAATATGGCGGCTTGCGCCCTATTGTAGTTCCAGTTGGAGTCGACCAAGACCCACACTTGCGCCTGACTCGCGGAATGGCTGCCAAAACAAATTGGTTCAATGTTAAAGCAGCCAAGAATGGCGGTTTAGTCATCGGTCTTTCTGTTCAGGATGAAAATAGCGAGGCACTTGGTCAAAATGACCGGCAGAAGAAAAATCAGGTATTTGCCGATATTTGTGCTGAATTAACCGATTTGGGCTTTTCTGACTTCCTTTCAAACCCTAAGCATGGCTCAATTCACATCCCTTCTGCTACGGCTAAAGACCGTGCAAATATCAGAATGCGATTATTGGGGTTGGAGCGTAAAATGGGAGGGATGGGTTTGCTACAACCTTCGAGCACTTACCATCGTTTTGCTGTTGGTCTAACAGGAGATAAGATGTCATCATCCAAGCCTAAGACTACGATTTTCCTAAATGACTCGCTTGAATTAATAGAGAAGAAAATAAAACGAGCCTTTTCTGGTGGTCAAGCCACACTTGAGGAACATCGCAGGCTGGGTGGTGATCCAGAAAAAGATGTGGCTTTCCAGTACATGATGTTCTTCTTTGAGGATGATGATGACTTCCTAAGAGATACTGCAGCCTCCTATAGAGCAGGAACCTTATTGGCTGGAGAGATGAAACAACTGTGTGTAGACAGGGCTTTGGAATGGATGAAAGAACATGCAGAATTGAAAGCGCAAAATGCTCATTTAGTCAAGGATTTCCTTGCTCCAGATTCCCGATGATTACTTTTCAATTATCGGTGGCTCTGGCCCAAGCGGCAAACTTTCCAATTCTTCTTCGGTTAATTCACGATTAACTGTATTCTCATGCAATACCATACTATGGCCGCGTGGGTCAAGCAATTCTACCGTTATACCAGAACCCCGACCTTCTTTCACCTCAGATAGCACTAGTAAGATGCGGGTTGCTGCACCCACTTGTGTAGGATCATCTAGGTCCTTCAAGACCATCTCAACCACTTGTATAAAGCGGTTAAGCACACCTTCTATATTGCTCACATAACCACTGTTTGAAGTGCCAGGGCTGACTTCTAACTCTAATTCAGGGATTGAGACAGTACAACTCGATGAACGCACAACTCGTGCCCTCAATTCATCCTCACCATGGATGAAAAGAGATGATGCACCAGGCTTCTTTCCATCAGCTGGGATGAAATCAGTTTGTCTCCATCCACAGGCATTGCACAATAGGGTGACTTGAGTATGCTCTCCAAAGTACGGGATCTCATCAATATGTGAGGCCATCTTCAATTGTCCGGACTTAGAACAAATAGGGCATGGCATTTCGATGTCTGATTCCATTCTGCTCACTCCAAGCGGCCAGCAGCAAAGGCTTCGTCCTCAACTCCACGTACTCCTCGGCAACCAGGGGGGAGTAAAAGCAACCTTGAGGAAGTAAGTTGAACGATTTGACCCCCCAAATCTTCTTCGACAAATGAATGCAGTTGTGCTAAGGCTGTGCTAAATTCGACTTTCCGTTGCATTAGACGCCCAACTTCGACAATGACAACTTCCCCATCACTTAACCAATCCAACAACTCTCTTACTCCAGTCAAGTCGCGTAATATCCCGCGGTGTAATACCAAGCCATTTTCACCCGATGAAATCGGAGCAGCAGGATACTTGCTTCCAAGGTCGTGGTAGCGAACTCTTGCAGGAGGCGGCGGAACTTCACCCGCCGGTCGCGAACTCGGCATGTCCAAACGGCGTAGAGGAAGGTCTGTGGGTGTGGCTAGCACATCCTCGATAGATTCGACCATTTCGGTAGAGAATGAGTGAAGTGAGGGGTGCCCTCCTCCTTCTTCCTCATCCTTCATACTGCTGCTGCAGTGGCCTAAGCACATGAACCTGCGGTCTGATGTATTGTCGTCGGGTTGATAAGCCATGGCATACCGCCTAGCCTCAACACTCAAGGACCCTCGCCGTTTGAGAGGTACTTGTCTTAGGTGATTATAATGCAATCAATGGAGCCGGAGCAATTCAAGACAGGAACAAGTACGCTGGGAATTTGCTTCAATGGTGGGGCTGTTGTTGGAGCAGACCACCGAGCAACAATGGGGCACTTCATCGCCAACAAAAGCGTTCAAAAACTATTCAAAATAGGCGATAACCTCGCTTTAACAACTGCCGGATTAGTCGGGCACGCCCAAAGTCTAAGCCGAATGTTGGCTGCAGAAGTCAACCTCTACGAACTAAAGCGTGGCAAGAAAATGAGCGTTACCGCAGCAGCCACTCTAACTGCTAACATCCTCGGTGGCCGCCCCTTCTGGGTTCAACTTCTGATAGTCGGCATGGACGATGATGGTCCATCTGTATATTCCATAGACTCAGCTGGTGGAAGTATCCCTGACAAATACTGTGCAACAGGTTCAGGCTCCCCCTACATGTATGGTGTCTTAGAAGATGGTTTCAGCGACAATATGTCTGAAAAAGATGCCCTTAAATTAGCATCTCGCGCTCTTACAGCATCTGGACAACGTGATGCTGCAAGCGGCAATGGCATGGATTTGGCAGTCATAACAAAAGAGGGCTACAGAGCCTTAACAGATGCCGAAGTTAATTCGCTCTTGAAGTGAACTTCACATTCCCCCAGTCACCTATATGGTGGCCCATCCCCCTAAACTAGGGTTTTGATTTTCATTACCCTGTGATGGCGAGAAGGAAGCGGGAAAAGGAGAGATAAAAATGAGATTAACTTTCAAGGAAGTGAAAGATCAGATAGCAAAAATGATTCCAAAAGATGTCGATTATGAAATTGACTTGGAATCAGCAAAGGTAGCAATCGTCACCCCAACTCCCCGCCGTTTCGGTGGGGCTGATGGACTGGTCGGAAGAATATCAAAAACCGTCAAGCGCAGTATCGTAGTACGCCCTTCAGATGATATAGTCATGGAGGAAAAGGATGCGGATGTGTGCATCAGGGAATTGATTCCCGATAAGGTAGAAATTTCAGTCATAAGTTTTGACCGCTGCTTAAAGGAAGTCCTGGTCCAATGTGATGACCCAAGCACCGCCTTAGGAAAGAGAGGCGCTATCAAGAATCAAATCATGGACAAGATTGGCTGGATATTAATCATGGAAAGGACACCACCATTGGAATCCAAGACAACCCACGATATCCGCGGCTACCGACAAGCGCATTGGCAAGAGCGCCGAAAATTCATGAAGGAATTCGGACTCAATATTTATCGTCCAAAAAGAGCCGGTGCTAACTGGGTTAGATTAACCGCACTTGGCTCGTATAGGGAAGTTGGTCGAGCATGTCACTACATAACAACAAATGAAAGTAGGATTATGATTGATGTTGGAGTAAACATCGCATCAGACACCGATCCAATGCCATATTTCAACGCCCCAGAAGCATTACCATTAGAGAAAATAGACGCAGTTGTTCTAACTCACGCCCATTTAGACCACGCAGGAATGCTACCAGTTCTGTTCAAGTACGGCTACAAGGGTCCTGTTTTCTGTACCCCTCCTACAAGGGATATGATGTTGTTATTGCAAACTGATTATCTAAAGGTTACGAGCAGCGAAGGCAAGCGCCCGCCCTATGAGATGGAGCACATTCGAGAATGTATGAAGCATGTTATCGACGTTAATTGGAATGAAACAACCGATATTGCACCTGATGTAAAAATGACCTTCCACAATGCAGGTCACATCCTTGGTTCCTCGTCTGTTCATTTGCACATAGGAGACGGAGTCCACAATGTGGTACTAACTGGCGATACAAAATACGAAAAATCTTGGCTATTCGATGCCGCAAGCGTACGTTTCCCGCGCTGTGAAACTCTCATCATCGAATCTACTTATGGAGCAGCAGGAGACTTCCAGCCTAGCCGCGAAGAAGCGACTATGGAATTACAGGACGTCATCAAAAGAACGATGTCAAGGAATGGAAAAGTCATCTGTCCGGTATTCGCAGTCGGCCGTTCTCAGGAAGTCATGATAGCAATCGACGAATTGTTCCGCAGCGGTGAAATCCCTCCAGTGCCAGTTTACTTGGATGGAATGATCCAAGAAGCAACCGCAATCCATGCTGCTCACCCTAAGTATCTAACTAGTACTCTACGGAAATCATTACAACGCGACGATGGCGACAACCCATTCACCAGTAGTTGGTTTAGGCCAGTTAAAGGACGAGATATGAGAGAATCAATTGTATTGGACCACTCACCATGTATCGTTTTGGCAACCAGCGGGATGCTAAACGGTGGGCCAGTTATGGAATACTTCCGAAATTGGGCCGGTGATGAGCGCAACACCTTATGTTTCGTCGGCTATCAAGCAGAAGGAACACTTGGCCGACGCTTGCAAAAAGGCTTCGGAGAAGTACCAATGCACATCGATGGTCGAACTGAAATCGTGAAAATTGGCTGCGAAATGGTAACCATCGATGGCTTCAGCGGCCATTCAGACCGAAAGCAACTCATCGACTTCGTTTCAGAAATGAGCCCAAGACCGAAAAATGTCATCTGCCATCATGGAGATTATCACAAGTGCAATGAATTAGGTCACTCCTTGCGTGAAAAATTCAACGTGAGAACTTGGGCGCCAAAGAATCTTGAAACGGTGCGCTTGGTTTAGAGAGGGATATCAAAACCCTCATCAAGAGGGTCTTTGAGATTCTCTTTTGTTCCTGTCAAGTTAGTCTTAA
>JAAZXA010000066.1 GCA_014240385.1 Methanobacteriota archaeon
TAGACCATGGGCCGCTTCCTGAGATGGTTGATTCACAGGTTGGTTCTTTGTTTAAACTCGGTGATGCAAAGGATTTAGCAGCCAAAGTCAATGCTGAACTGGCTGATTCTCAACAACGTAGAGTGAAAGGATTAACCGGTCGAGATAAGGTTCTGGATCTCTTCACTTATGCAAAAAATGCTAGTTCTTTTGAAAAGTTATACGAAGAATCTAGGATTTGAATGATTCCAATATCCTGATTGCGAGTGCTGGCCCGATTCCCGGAACTTGCAATAGTTGTTCTCGACTTGCATGTTTGATTTCTTTACGACCTCCAAAATGGCGTAATAATGCTTGCAACTTTTTTGCACCCATACCTTCCACTTTCTCTAGAGGGTCACGTAGGGTTCTACGGCCGCGCCTTTTGCGGTGATAGGAGTTTACGAAACGGTGGGCTTCATCTCGTGCATGCACAATTACCCTACCCATTCTATCGAGGATGAGAGGTTCTTGTTCTAAGCGATGAAGGGTTTCTTCCCGCTTTGCCAATGCTGCTACTGGAAACCTCCCTAATAGACCATGTTTTGACAACATCTTGTTGATCGTTGAAAGATGTGTTTCTCCGCCATCAAGAAGCAGTAAGTCAGGCCATTCATCTTGTCTTTTCAGCCAGCGTTCTACCACCTCACTCATCATTCTCAAATCATCCATTGCATCTTGTTTGATGATGTAGGTGCGATATTCCTTCTTTGAAGGTCTACCATTTCGTAAAACCACACTTGCTCCAACCCTTTCCGCACCTTGTAATTGAGCCATGTCAAAGCATACGATATTGTCTAGGGATTCTTGTTTTAGTAACAGGGCACCATCATCCGCTGCCCTCTGTTCAAGACTTCCTGAATGCTTCCGTAACTGTCTTTCTACCTGCAAATCTGCATTCTGGTCAGCCAATTTTCTCAAAGTAGCAAGGTCTCCTCTATGAGGTATGCGAACTTCAACTTGGCTTCCACGTCGCTCATCTAGCCAAGCAGATACTGTCGAAGGCAGTGGAGTGGGGAGAAGGATTAGGCGAGGTGGGATTCTGGCTGCATAATGGTCCGAGATGAAACGGGCAATGCTTTCACCAATATCACCTCGGTGAATCAAAAGCCACTTTTCCTGTGATTGAACTATGCCCTCCTTGGCATGCATAACGACAACCATCGCCAAGTCACCTCGACTGGCGAAACCAATAGCATCACAGTCTCGATAAAACCGGCTACTGATTACCTGTTGACTAAGAGTTCGTTGTACTGAGGCGATTAAGTCCCTTACTTTTGCAGCCTGCTCAAAGCGTTTTTCATCTGAATACTGTTGCATTTCTGATACTAATTCATTTAACAGAGCCTTAGCGTCTCCATCCAAAACACCAGCAGCTGCATCTACATTATCCTGATAATTACCGGCTTCGATACAAGGTCCAGAACATAAGCCAATATGCATCGACAAGCAACCTTGAGGTAACAACTCCTTACAATCACGAATACCAAATTGTCGACGCAATAGTTGAACCATTCTTTTGGCTGCTCCAGCATCAGGAAATGGCCCCCAATGTCGTGAATCTGAAGGAGGGTGTCTAGTGTAAAGGATTTGAGGGAATCGATGATTTGTAAAGGCAAGGTAAGGGTATGATTTATCATCTTTTAACATAGAATTGTAGCGGGGTTTATGCTCTCTAATTAATTGCCTTTCTAAGA
>JAAZXA010000067.1 GCA_014240385.1 Methanobacteriota archaeon
GCGAATGGAGTTGACCTAAGGAAAATTCCCAATAAGATAATTCCTTGCATACGGATAATCAAATCAGCACTACTGCTTACTTCTCTAGCAATTTTTGCAGTGTCAAGATAGAGTATTCGTATCTTATTTTCAAGGATGGTTTGTCGGGCAGCCTCAGGCAATCCTTGCCAAACTTCCTCGTCAGATTGGGCTGTTGATTGAAGGAAGACTGTGCCGCCTTCACGTAATCCTTTCAATGGATTGCTAGTTTCAAAGGCGTGAACATCTTGCACTGCGATGAAGTCGAGAATATCCAATTCATGATGAATCTTGATTCTCTCATCGGCTATTGTCAGGAAGAAGTTGGTTGGAAGTCCTTTCTTTTCAGAACCATACTTTGGGAATGCTTGCACTGTTTTTCCGAATAAATCTGCAGATACTGTGGCAATGATTTTGTTTGTTGTAACTGAACCGAAACCACCTACACTGTGGCCACGCATACTGAATGAGCCCTCCGGTCGGCCATCAAGTCCAGATACAGGTGCTAGGGCTGTTGGGTGGTTTATGCCGATACAGAAATAGCGTGGTGCGGCATCTGATTCAAGGAGGTTATAGATTGCGGCAATATCCCCACTTGTAATATCACGGCTTCCCAAGCCATAGGACCCACTGTGAACTGTAGGCATCTTTTCGAGTGTGGGGAAACCTGCCATTCCTTGCATTGCATCGACCAATGCAGCCTTAAATTCGGCAGTTAGAGGATTCGATTCTGCCATTGGGTCATCCATTCTCTCAAGCACTGCTACTGCCTTACAATTAGCAACTGCTGCTGCTAATTCTGCTCCGGGAAAGGGACGATAGCAAGTGACATGAATGCAGCCAACTTTGCGCCCTTCTGCTCTCAAGTCATCGATTACAGTGGTTGTTGTTTCAATCATCGAGCCAATTCCTATGATACAAACTTCAGCGTCCTCCATCTGATAACAGTCGATTAATCCATAGGGTCTGCCTGTTGCTTCAGTAAATTGTGCCATCGAATCAAGTAGTGCTGGCTTGACGGTATCGGTGAAGTAGCGCTGAGCGATTTTCCCCTTCATGTAAGAATCTTGATTTTGAACAACACCGGTCATTATGGGATTATATGGGTCCATCAAATTACGGAGATGGTCGGCTGGGTCGCCGATATATTCCTTCATAAATTCAGGTTCGCAAAGCAAAGTATTCTCAATAGTATGAGTAGTTAGGAAACCATCTTGTACATTGAAAAATGGAGTGCTTGTTTCCTCTGCAGTTTTACGAGCGATTAAAGCAAGGTCGCCTGCTTCTTGGGCATTTCTAGCGAAAAGAATTCCCCAACCAACGTCTGAGACTCCCATGATATCGTCGTGTCCTGCATGGACATTCAGCGATTGGCTGGTCATTGCTCGTGAACCAATGTGGAAAACTATCGGTAGCCTTTTGCCGCTGATCACATAGAGGACTTCCTTCATTAATATGAGTCCTTGACCGGATGTGAAATTGGTAACCCTTCCTCCTGCCACAGCAAAACCTTCAGCTGCTGAAGCGCTTGAATGCTCAGATTCGGGTTCAAGGAAAGCCAATTTGGTTCCCCATAGATTTTTCACGCCATTGGAATATGCAATTCCATAACCAACTCCCATACTGGTAGAAGGGGTGATTGGATAAGCCGCAGAACCCTCGGTAATATTGGTCTCAACATGGACTACTTGTCCGGAGCCATCTGTGGTCGTTGGAATCCCGGGGTATCTTACTGCCATCATCATCACCTGTGTTGACTGCCCTACGGGCAGAACGGGGGAATTGAAACGCATATATCACCGTTCGCTGTCTATCCGGCAACATTTTCAAATTGGATGAAGAGTTAGGGGTGCCATGGAAGGTCGGAAAGCGGGTCTCTCATTGCTTTTTAGTGCTGCCACCTATGGTGGTACTTGGTGGCTTAGTAACTCTCATTCAATCAGTACTACTGCAACCGTTGTTCAGATTCTGGCAGCGATGATTTATATTGATTTAATGGAGAAGAAGAATCAAGATTCTTCAGGACCATAATCTGGCATCTCTTGCTCAACAGCAAATAATGGGTCTGGGTCGCTAGAATCATGGTAGGCAATAACGGCACCTCCGTCATTTAGAATTGTGATGCTGGCAAAATCAAAGCGGATATCATTTCCTGCTCCACTGGTGGAATCAAGGTCTCCAAGGCCCACAAAAGTCATGCTATCAGGAACCATACTTTCACTATATCCGCGGATATGGAAGACGGTGTCAACATCGGGCCCTGCAGCACTTTGGTAGCGCACATTCAAAATCGCCAAATCATTCTCACCACTGATGTGGAATTCCCATTCTTCAATGGACTCTGCGAGGCCCGTGAAATTGTAACTTTGATTTTGCCAAGTATAACCACCATCCCAAGATAGCATATGGGTGATTATTCGGTCTTCTTTTGTGAAACAGTGTAATCCACCTTGAGATGCGATATTGCAATAATCAGAGGGCAATCCTGTGCCGTTTATTTGATGCCTATACCATTCGCCAATCCACATTCCACCTTCGATTAAACTGGGGTCGGTGACCCAAGTCAAGGTTGTTCCGAGGTATGCATCATCACCATTTGAAAAGTAATTTGGGAATATCAATCCACCACCATTCGATTCCGGCACAGGGAATGCTCTCATTTCCTTATGTGGCTTGGTAAAGTCCCATTCCACTCCCAACTCGCTGGCATTTAGATCCAGTTCAACAATGTCGATATTGTCATTCCTTCCTGGAAATGAGATGGGGTAATAATTGAGTCCATCGATTGAGACTTGTCCTCCAACATTCTGAGTCTGGTGCCAGAAATTAGAGATGACGAAAGAACCCCAGTCACTACTTCCAATATTAGACTGAATTGGTCCAACTATTTCGACTTGCCAAGAGCGGTCATAGAAGGGCTCGGTTATGCGATTGTAGCACCAACTCCAACTGCCAGCATTTTCATCATAAAGGAAAGCATAGAATTTGTCAACTTTCAAGTCCAGTCCGACATATGGAAACCAAC
>JAAZXA010000018.1 GCA_014240385.1 Methanobacteriota archaeon
ATTGATAATGACATTTGTTTGCCTAGGCTTGCTTCTTAAGGGCGGCGGGAAGAAAGAGGAGGAATTGGGTGGATTCAATGAACAACTTCCAGTTGCCGCTCCAATGTCAGCGCCAATGCCAGCGCCAATGCCAGCGCCAATGCCAGCAGCAATGCCAGCAGCGTATCCACAACAAGCAGCAATGCCAGCGCCAATGCCAGCGCCAATGCCAGAATATGATCCAACTTCCCCAACTGGTTATTCCAACCCACCGCCTCAGCAGCGGTAATTATCATTCTCGATATGGGTCATCTAATAGCCACATTCCGGCTCTCCAAAGCATCAATAAAACTATGATTGAAACTGCTGCACCATACATTCCGATGCCAATTATCCAATCATTTCCAGCCTGTGCTTCCTCTCGTGTCCACTTGAAAACAGAAATGAATAGAACCATCAAGACCGATGCTGCACAAATACCTGCAACCTGAAGCCTTTCTCTGCGCAACCACATTCCAACTGAACTCATCAGGGCAAGATAGGCAGGGTAAAGCAATACTAAGGCAAGAATAAGTCCAACCCATCCTCCTTGTGAAGCATCCATCGCCAATAAATTTGACACTGAAATAACTGCTGTTTCACCATTAGAATTGGTGCTGCGGAACAAATCTGCAACTAATAGAAATGATGTGGCAGAAACTGCTGAAAGAAATGCGCCGATGAAGACCATCCTTGTTGTCGGCGAGGGCGCATCGACATTGGGCATCGGTGCCATGAAGCGGCCTTGGAGGATGGATGCTTTCAGGCTTTAGGAGGTCCACCTTCGAGAGGAGGCATCTCAGGAACTAGCTCGATAACGATATCTTCCGGTGGATTATCCCATGGATTATTTTTGTCTTTTGGGGAACTGCTGGCTGTGAAAGCAATAATTGCGATGAAGAATAGAATTGCAACGCCACCAATAATTAGGGATGGAGTCGAGAGTCCACCTGATTTGGCACTCTCAGTCGCAGTTTGCTTTTCTTCTTCCTTACATGTTCCAGACTCACATTTCCATGTATTGTCGCCTAGGCAAACACAATAGCGGCAATCGGCATTATCGGGAGGTTTTGTTTCACCAGCATTGCATGTGCCGCCTACTACAATCAAATCATCTTTCCCTGGGTCAGAAACAACAGGCTCTTCCTCCTCACCAGTTGTGAATGAATCTACAATTTTGATTTCGGTTAAAGTGACATCTATCAAGGGCCTGTCATAATTATTAGTTTCAACTGAGTGGATTGCGGTGACTATTTCACTTCCACCTACGACTTTCCCAAAAACAGTATGAACGCCATTAAGGTGTGGAGAACTTACTTCTGTAATGAAGAATTGACCTCCCCCTGTATTAGCTTTCGAAGTCTTTGCCATTGAGATGACAAATGGAAGATGTTTCAAGCCATTATCGGCCTCATCAGGAATTGTCCAGTCTTCTTTTGCACACTGCGCCTTTGTACTTTCTTCACCTATGCAATAACCGTACCAGTTTGCTGCATGCCCCCCAGCACCTGAAAAATCGGTAAAATCTCCTCCTTGCATCATGAAATCATTTATGATACGGTGAAAAATAGTTCCATCATAGGTTCCATTTTCAATATGAGAAACGAAGTTATCAACATGAATAGGAGCCTTATCTGGGTATAACTCTAAGTTTATCTTGCTGGATTTTTCTTCCCCATTATTATCGGTCCACTTAATGGTCATTTCAACGAGGATTTCAGAAGAGGGAGCCTTACCTTCAAAGACGCTACCAGGCTCCCAATCCAAATTAATTGCTCTATTTCCATCAACATTCATTGGCACGGAGTAGTAGTCATCGTAGATTTGAGAGAGAGATATCTGACGATTGCCTGAGAATGAATTATTCAGGACATTGAAGTAGCGGTCATCTCCCCATGTGAATATTCCGTCTAATGGAATTGAATGCATGACACTGTAAGATCCGGTTGTCCACATATCATCAAAATCACTTCGGCTGTCAAAACTACTGCCAAAGTAATCATACATTTCATCTCGGTCAAAGCGCATTGCCATTTCCAAATCTTCCACAATTTTCTCCCAAGTTTGGGAACCGTCCTCAATTCCAAGATATGTTACATCGAGTGCTTTATCGAATTCTCCATCGATTTGGACAACTTCAAAGTCATCTCCTTTCATCGCTTGCATCAAGTCGAGGTCGCCGAATTGAGCCAATCCGCCGACGATGGTCAAGCGCACATCTGGGTCTACTGCGTCGATGAGGTTTCGATAAGGATCTTCATTAAAGGAATCGATGATAGCAAAGTCTGCTGCTAATCCTGGTTTTATTTTCCCAATTTTATCTTGCCATTTCATTTGATAGGCAGGATTGGCAGTAACCATTTGTACTAATTCGTAATCGTTGAAGGTATTGCCAAGAATCTGTTTATTCCACAAGTCTGCAGTCTTCAATTCATGTAATGGTGACTTGGTGCCTGATGGTGACCAATCAGGGGCCAGTGAAATCACCACTCCTGCTTCTTTTGCTGCTTTAACATCGGTGGTATCTCCATAAAGCAGCAGATTAGAAGTTGGCGACCAAACTAGGCTAGCACCAACTGCAGCCATTTTCTCAAACTCCACACTTGTTAAGGCTGTACCGTGAATGACTATCAGTTCACCAACTACCAAGTCATTATTCTCGATGATATCGAACTCATCAAGGCTTGACTGGTCAACACCCTCTGCTAAATGCAGGAACCATGCATCTAATTCTCCTGATTCATTACCTCGCTTGATGTGGCTACCAGAGTAATCGCTGTCGAGTTGAAGAATCTTAGTTTCGACTTCATCACGGCCCCAGTTGTAGTGCTCAATATTCCGAGTCAAAATAGTATCATAAGAATCGGCTGCGTAATTATGGCCGTCTCCCTGAATTGCGGTAGTTCCACCAACGATTTCTTTCATCTCTACATATTTCATGGCTTGACTTTCCATATTCCAATACGGCTGTGATTGAATGGCGATTTTGACTTTGGAAACTTCACTACCGTAATCTTGGTGCTTGGTCCATTGATAGCGGTTTTGATAGCCACCCCATTCATTCTGACTTGAACTAGAAATATGAGTTTCCAAAGCCCATAGTGGGGCTACATTGTAGGTTAGATGTTGATGCATGTCGATGAGTCCCGGATAGATTGTTGCACCTGTGTGGTGAACTGGAATACCTTCGGTTGTAACTCCAAGTGGTGGTTCTTCACCGGTATTCCAAACTGCTTCAATTTCTCCATCGCTCACCTTGATTGAACCATTAGGAAGAACAGATGTGTAGTCCTCCATAGTGACAACCCTACCCGTTAAGATGTAGGAGCCTTGTTGGATATGGTCTCTGGGGGTATAACAACGGCCAGTGCGAGCATCGCTGGAGTCTTCGCCAATCCAGCCAGGAGTTGGAGGCGTCATCTTGGTTATTCCATCACCATCAGGAATGTAAGAATTATCCCACCAAGAATCTTCACCAGGATAAGCCAAGGAATCTACAAGGGTTCCATCCGGCATCAATAAATTCGCACTATCTGCATCAAAGTAATCCAATTCTATTCCGGTGTCGGCTCTAAAGAATACGATTCTTTCATCGGGTTGTAATGAGGTATTCCAGCCGATTGAACATTGAGCGGAGCCTGCTGCGAGGTTATCATCAAGCCACCAATTTGAGATATTTACTATCTCATTACCACGATTCCATAACTCAATAAATTGGTCTGAATCTAAGCCGATATAACCATCATTATTCCAGTCGGTGCCGTTGTAATCTTCACTACTAGCCGAAACTAAAATCTCTGAAATGACGACATTGGGCAGAGAGTTTTCTTCCCCTTCTACAGTAATTGGCAAGGTGGACATAATCATCAAAGAAATCAGTCCAATACACAATAGGTAGGGTCTCATGGACCGCCCAACCCGATTCACTTCAAGAATCCTACCATTGAGAGTTGGTGGTACTTCTGGCCTAGTCTTTCAAGTAGGTAGTCACAAAGCCCACAGGTGAGGTGCAGCCAATGAGTAATGCAATGGAGATGAATTGGAACAATATTGAATCGACATTAGGTGGTAATGAAACGGTTTTCATCGATTGCTGGAATCCTGAAGTGCCAAACCTAAAGGAATGGCAACCAGCATTTGACAAGGCAGCAGTTGCAAACAAAGATGTGGCATTTGTTAGAATCAATACCATAGAAGAACCGGAATTAGCTGAAGCCTTGGGGATTGCTAAAACTCCTACTTTAATGGTCGTCAAGAAGCGCATGGATATCTTGCAAAAGACTGGACCATTAGAGGAAGAAACTCTATTGGATTTGATTCAAGTGGTTCGTGATTTGGATGTAGAGAATCTGCAATTATGCACCCCTCCACATGCTGAATAACCGGCGCATTGAAGTGTAATTGCCCTCATAGGGTGTTTTCATGGGCAACATGGGGCATAGGTTAGGAGGCGATATCCTCCCTCATCCCGAGAATACCTTACAATGCCTACAATCGGCAAAAGGTCTTCAAGTTCACAAGAAATTTCGCTATTGGGAATTTGATGTAAACGAAACCAAAGACGGGGAGTTGATCGTCTATCATAATGATTCATTTCAAGGAAAGCCAATCCGCGAATGGTCCTCAAAGGATTTGTTGACAAAGGCCAAAGAAGAATCCGAGTTAGATATCCCTCTACTATCAGATGTTTTAGAATCCCTAGCGGATAGCACAAAACCACTAAGGATTGAAATCAAGGATTTGCATTCAGACGCTGGGCGACAAAAATTCATCGACATGGTAGCAAGGGCGCGTGATGAGAATGGTTGGAATTGCAAAGCCATCGCTTGGAAAGAACGCTTTCGAAATGCATTCCCTAAAGAAGACCGCCTGCGTTGGTCCAAAGCCTTTGAGGAAAAGGGACTGCAGCTTTGCAGGGTAGGAATGCATCATGTTGATTTATTCAAGGCTCATTCTTCACCAGTTGGTAGGATGATGTTCACATTAGGGCTTGGACCAATTTCAAAACGCCCTCGACGCTGAATGCCAATCAACATATACAGCCGCAGACGGGGTTAAATTAATGGAGATGCCAAGTCAAGTCTTTTTCGCTACTTTCGTGGTGCTTTCGATGCTGGCAAGTGGTTGTCTTGGTGGGAATGAAGCAATTGTTCCTGCTGAAGATGAAAGTGATGCCTTTTCCGAATATCAGCAGGTAGATAATGAGATGGACACTCACTCTAATTTACGAGAATTCCTTTCCATTGATTTGGCATATGTGGAGCATTGGCCTAGTTTATCCAATGATACCTACATTCAGCAACTTATCGATTCAGGTCATGCGGCGAACTTTTCATGGGCAGTATATGATGCAACATATGGCGGCAATTGTTGTGAGCATTATATTGCGGCAACTAAGGAGGGTAGCATCTTAAATTTCGGCGGCGAATACCCTGTTTGGTCGCATGACCGGGGTCATGAATGGGACACCTATCTGCCAACAGTTCTCCCCGATACAAGTTGCCGAACACCAGCACCGACTGCTCCCGGTCAAGAAGGCCTTGGGGAAGGCAGCATCGTACAAGCAGTCAATGGCGATTTAATCTCGATGGGTTGGTTTCCATATGTCGGACTGGACTTGAAAGTTGACAAATTCTATGCTTTCCTTTATGATGAAAATGCTGGCAGTTGGAGTTGGTGCTACAATCGCATAACTGAGCCCTTCTATGACCGCTCTTGGCAAGTCGAAATAGTTGGACCAATTCAGTCTAATATTGGAAGTAGCGACTGGGGTTCTTTCGTCATCTCTAATTTCTGGCACCAGACCCAGAATGTCGGAGGGCAAGTCTCAATCGATGGACTCAATTATTACCCCATTTCATTTCCAGGGAGAAATGACAATATCGACATTGTTGAACTGGATCTAAATGCCAGCGAGTTGGGAGTGGAATGGGACTTTACCAAGCCACATAAGGAAATGAGAGCATTTCCCGTGCCGGAATCGAATGGTGGTGGATTGATATTCCCAAATTACTTTTCAAATGGTGATGATGCATACCTCGGAACAACCTTGACTTGGGTCACCGATCCCAGTTTAATCGAAGGTG
>JAAZXA010000059.1 GCA_014240385.1 Methanobacteriota archaeon
ATAATGAGACCAAATAATGCGGCCCCAAGAAATACTCCGAAGATCAAGGCAGAAGTTACTGCGATGCGCACATCGGCTTGTTGTTGTGACTCCGGCATGAAGGCAAGTCGGGGTTGTTTTGCTTTGATGCTTGTGCTGAACTGATTTGATAATTATTCAGATTCTTCTGGACACATTGGATAACTTCCCGTCATCATCGGTGGCATGAACAAATCATCACAACTTCGCATTGAACTAGACATGGAGAAAATACTCGATTCATCCAATGAAATTGTAACTGCTTGCAGACTGACTGCACTGGGCACGTAATCTTCACCAGTTTGAGTTATCACCAATTTCACTCCATCACCAGCCTCGATAAAAACATCCATAGCAAAGAATTGCATTTTGGCAATGACTGTAGAGCCTGGGGTCAAGGACTGACCTTGTTTACCTCCAGCATGAAATCTCAAATCCATAACAGCATGTCCAAGGTGCATATCATCACTTGCTCGAAGCATTTCAACGAATAGATGGCCTGAAGTTGCGGTAAACCCAATTCTTGATTCAATATGAATCGTCGGCATTCCAGTTATCCTTGTATCGTTTTCAAAGGTTGGACATTGAAGGATTGTAGTACTGAATGCACCTATATTTGCACCGCCAGATTGCAATTCACAACCTCCCTCACCAAGTGAGAAATCAGCCCATTGTGTGTCGATAGGTGGGTATTGTTCCTCTACTCTCCATCCACCCATATTGTCTTGAACTTCAGCGATTAACCTTGGTTGAATGCCTTCATCATAGAGATAATAGTTGAACCATTCTAGCAAATCATCAGCCCAATCCCAGCGCAGAGTGAATGGATAGGCTTCCCCACCTCTGCCAGAACTAAGTCCGGAGTGCCCCGATTCACGGTCTGGATAATCATGGCCCCATTGTCCATAAAGTCCTTTGACATCGAATCCAGCATCAAGCATAATATTGTGAGTGGGGAATGCCATATGAGGGTCAACATTCCAATCTTGCATTCCATGAATAATGTATATTGAACCATTGTATTCTTCGATAACTCTGTCGAGGAAAAAGCGCTCTTGCCAGTAATCTGAACCCATCCAACTCAAATCATCTCCAGTTAGGTAGGCGCCAATTCCAGCGTACATTCCTTCTGCATAGCCTTCACAAGCATTTTGCAAGTCTTCTGAATCACCATCTAGGCCGAAAGTTCCGTAGACTCCGTTGTGCATTATTGCGCCTCGGGCTTCCATGCTACCATTTCTCCACATTAACTCTTGAACTCCAATCAATCCAGACATTGGTACAATTGTTTTCAGGTATTCCGAGCCTGCTGCTGCGGCATTCCAAGGGGTTGAGCCATCGTATGATTTGCCAATAACTCCTACTGCACCATTTGACCAGCCTTGGCTTCCTAACCATTCTACTGCGGCATCGATTCCATATTGTTCATCATGACCCATCAAGTCCATACAATGGTTAGATTCGCCTGTTCCAAAAACCGAAACTTGGGCAACACCGAAGCCATGGGGGACGTAATTTTCGATTAGGAAGGCTCCAAGTCTTCCTGCTGGAGTTAGAGCATCTGAATCTCCATCATCATAATATGGGCCAATTTCTGCTATTATTGGCACTTGACATTCTTCGGGAACAGTTTCGAGACTGAAATCACAGCCTTCCATTTCAGGAAGCCATAGCCCGAGGTGGACTTCCGCAACTCCGGCTACCCCTGCACCGCCATCACTGAGGGTGATCTCTGGGACATCTACGAAGATGGATTGTACTGCTGAAATATTATGGCTTCCATTTATTGATACATGTGAATATACATCATCAGTTTGGTAAAATAATTCTGAACGCTCTTCAACATCAGGAAGCCAATGAGCTTGCATTTCTTCTTCGACAAAACTTTCTGGATTTGAAAAACAACCAGCCAGTGGCAAAGCAAGCATCAGCGCTGCGAATAGCAGTGCAGTTGGGCCACGCATACCTTGTCGCCACTTGCTGGCCCACATCAATGTTCGTTCGATGTGATAAGTTCACGGCCTTCAGAGAAACATTCCTCTGTGGTTATTTAGAAAGGGGTTGTTTCGCTTTTCTTCGCCGATTGTTGTTAGCGGCCCATGGCCAGGATAAACTATTGTTTCATCATCTAATGTGAACAACTGTTCTTCGATGCTTTGTTTGAGTAAAGGCCAGTTTCCTCCTGAGTTTGGAATATCTGTTCTGCCAACTCCACCAGCAAAAAGAACATCTCCAACGAAGGCATGATTTATGTCGCAATTATCGAGAATTAAACAAACGCTGCCGAGTGAATGACCAGGTGAATGCCTTATCTCGAAACTTAAGTCACCACATTCTAACTTATTGCCATGCTCCATTGTTTTCGTTGCAACTGCAGGTTCGGGGACCTGCAAGTTCCAGCGATTTGCAGATGATTTGGCAGTTGATTGAAGATTATTATCATCAGGGTGCAAATACCAATCAACTTGGTATTCTTCTAGTAAGGGAGGGATGGCTCCTGAATGGTCAAAATGGGCGTGGGTATTCCAAAGTGCGATGACCTTTCTTTGATGTTCGCAATGATGATTATTACTTTCATCTGGACCATCTCCTGATTCTCGGTTAATCCAATCAATTAGTCGCTGTGCTTCATCACCTCCATCGATGATGACAGTATCTCCGGACGAGAGACATGTGACAACGCTACAGCGCATTTGCAATGGTCCGACAAAGAATCCTTCGATTAGCGCCTTGGCTGACATAGGCTTAGCCAAGTGGTATCTTCATTCAACGATAACGGTAGTAGTGTCAGTTGTTGTTGCACCATCATTATCTTTAACAGTCAATTCAAAATGATGGGTGCCAACATTCAATTTAACCTTAATTTTATCAGTTTCACCTATTGTATTGCCGCTTCTATCCTTCCATGTCCAGCCTACAACCATGCCATCTGGATCATAGGATTTACTTCCGTCAAGCAGTGCAGTTGCCGTACCATCTTTGCCCAATTCGATTATCTGGTCGAAGCCGGCATCTGAAACAGGAGGGACATTGGAAGCTTTACTTTCTTCTTCAAGTCCATCTAATAATAAATCAGCATCAATTTGGTTACTAGCCATTTCTTCTATATCTAAATCTCCACTCAACATAGCGAGCAAGTTGCTCTGACTTTTCGCACTTCCTCCCGATTCTATTTGGCCTCTCTCTTCCTCGGTTAGGAGTCCTGAGATTGCAGTTTGATCATCAGCATAAATATCGACTTTTTCCTCTTCTGGCCCATCATCCATTTGCAAGTCTGCAGTCCATGGGTCCTCTTGGTGGACAACTTCCATTTCTCGCGGGGTTGCGTTTGCATCAAGAATAAGGATAGGTTCTGAATCTGTGTAATCATTTTGGTCTTCTCCACCAAGGGCGATTCTATCTCCTGTATCATTTACTGCAAGGTGTTCGACGATTCCAGCATGTTCAATCTGCCATGTCGGTTCATCTTCCATTCCTTTGTCTGGAATTCGGAATAGATTGAACCAACTAGCGACTAATAAGTCATCATCAATTGTTGCCAAGCATTGGACAGAGTAGGTTGATTTCCAGATTTGTTCGGGTTCATTATCGATTGAGGCCTTGAGTATTCTGCCATCATATTGAGCCAACCAACATCCTCTAGAATGGGAGGTTATTGCATCACACCTTGCCGATAATTCAGCCGTCCAAATTTTCTTTCCAAGAGGTGTCCACCATTCAGCCTCAAGTTCATTTTCATCGTTTGCAGCAAGACCAAGTGTTTCTTTAGCAATCACTAAATTTCCATCTGATTGATAGGCAATTGCAGTAATTCTTTCAGCAACTGAACCACTTGGTTGACGGGTGAACCGGGATTCTCCAGTTCTATCGTAGACTGTAACATTGCCATGGTCATCAGCAACTGCTACACAACGACCAGTACAGTCGACTACAACAAAATTCAACTCGCTGTCTTTAGAGGTAAACAAGACTCTCCCATGACTATCTAACATGTGCAGGCCTCGACCGCCATCTATCAAGGCAATTAACCCGCCACTTTTTGAAACTTCAAGAAGGTCGCATCCCGAAGCAACTTCATAAGTCCACATTATTTCACCAGCAGTAGAAATCATATGTAAATCGCCATCGTTCATTCCAATGATGAAACGACCTTTTGAAAGTGCAGCAATGGGTCCGGGGGAGCCATCAATGTCAATTGTTATTTTATTGCTACCATCTGTATCTGCGATGTGGAATGATTCTTCCACTTCACCCCACGCAATATGTTCTCCTTCACCCGAAAAAGCGATGCCGCTCAATAGGGTTGAAGTCGTTATCGTGGCAACGGGGTCGATGACGGAAGGCATGATGACCAACCCCTACGAGGTGTTAGCCCTCTTCATTCTATCCACGATAACAATGCGGAGTTTCCTGCATGACCCCAATCATTTGAAACTGGATTTTTAATGTGAGCCAATAATGCTGACTTTTCAGTTCCTGACCAGCCTTGAGTGGCATCCAGTTCAACTGGGGGGGTGATTCTATCGCGATCTATCCTGATTATTTTTTCCGCCTCTATTCTAGGCATTCCAATGAACCCCCAAGGAGTTCTTTTACTCCATTTCTTCTTCCTTGAAGATGAAATATTTCCTTTTGCTGCTTCACCAAGTCCAACATCCCAATCGTCAAGAATTGCCATTAGGTCATCATCGCTGCCTTTGATTGGTACTATACCTGCCCCTCTTCTCATCACTTGCCAAGCACTGAGCAAGTCGGACTCGTTCTGGATATTTGCGATGACATTTCCTTGAACGCCACATGGCAGTCCACCCGGTCCCGGAATTCTCTCCTCCATTAGCCAAGCATCCTTCGGAGTAATATGAACTCGAACAGTAATCTCTGGATTACTCAAATTTACCTTCAATGAGGGGTCTAATTCTAGCATGTGATGGCCCACAGTTCCCGCGAATGTTTGACTATTCCATTCGGTTTTTGAGCCGCTACGTTTACAACGAACCGCAAAAGTTCTTGCTTCACCTCTTCTTTCATCCCTCTCCAGTGCTGCTGCTGCAACAACTTCAGGATCCAAACTCATCTGGGTTACAGGATCACAACCGACCATACCGAAGCATCTCCGAAGAATTCCTTCGATTACTTCTCTTGGCCCAGATGTTGTTGCTAACACTAACGTATCTACGCGGTCATGATAGAGGTCGATATTATTGAGAATAGCTGCTCTGTCAAGAGAGGCAATCAATACTCTCTGAAAATTTCTGCGAACTGGAGCAGACTTCAAACCAAGTTCTCCGAATCTTAGAGCATATGTGTGATGTGCATCCGCCATGGCGCCACCTCCTAATTCAATCCTCATTATGAATTTCAATAACGTCGTCCATATTTTCACGATTGGATTTTGCGTTATCACTACGGTTCTTTTCCAAGGCAGTGAGGTAAGCATCGTTGATATCTCCAGTTATATATTCGCCATCAAAACAAGATGAATCAAAAGTAGACAAGCCTAATTTCCCTTGACTACAAGAATCTACAAGGTCTGGTAAAGTCTGATAAATTAGCCAATCTGCACCAATCGCTTCGCATATTTCTTCCGTTGAGCGATCATGAGCGATATATTCTACCTTTGCTGGCATGTCAATACCGTACACATTGGGATAGATGACAGGTGGGGCAGCACTTGCAAAGAACACTCTGGCAGCCCCTACTTCTCTCGCCATTTCAACAATTTTTCTACTGGTATTGCCCCTAACGATTGAATCATCGACAAGTAGTACCGTTTTACCTGCGAATTCACTTGGAATTGGATT
The DNA here is from genome assembly GCA_014240385.1 of Methanobacteriota archaeon. Taxonomy (GTDB): domain Archaea; phylum Thermoplasmatota; class Poseidoniia; order Poseidoniales; family Poseidoniaceae; genus UBA226. Next base: position 5,820 of record JAAZXA010000059.1, read on the forward strand.
CAGTTTCTTGCGCACAGACTCTTGCCGGATCATTTGGCCAGGCATGATGAAAGTCCTACCCACATATCGGTTCTTGACAAATCCTTCACGGAATGGGAGTTTCAATTCATTGGCTAATTCCATGGCCGCAATCCGACCACTATCGGGTACTGGAATAACAACATCGATATCCATATCTGGTGCTTCATGCGGGATTCTCCTCGCTAGTTTTCTACCCATTTCAAGACGGGCAGCATGGACGCTGATTCCATCTATTTCGGAATCCGGCCTTGCAAAGTATACATGTTCGAAAATACAGGGATTCCAAGTAGCATCATCGGCGCATTTTTGAGAAAACATCTGTCCATTATGGGCGATAAAGACCGCCTCTCCGGGGGCAACATCCTTGACGTGCTCAAATCCAAGGGTAATCAATGCAACTGATTCGCTAGCCATCAACCATTCTTCGCGACCATCCTCTTCTATTCTTCTTCCTAGACATAGTGGTCTAATTCCGAAAGGGTCGCGGAATCCAAGTAGCCCATAACCGGTTATTAGGGAGACAACTGCATATCCGCCAAGACAATGAGAATGTACTTTTGCTACCGCCTTAAAAATTGCTTTTGTATCCAAGTAAGGATCTCCGCCAATATTCAATTTATGTTGTTTGTGAATTTCATTTGCTAACATATTGAGTAGCACTTCTGAATCGGATGTAGTATTGAGGTGTCGGAGGTCATCGAGTAAGTGTCTTCGAAGTTCTTCAGCATTTGTGAGATTGCCATTGTGGGCCAAAGCGATTCCATATGGAGAATTAGTGTAGAATGGTTGTGCCTCTGCTCCTGATGAAGAACCTGCTGTGGGGTAGCGGACATGACCGATACCCATGTGTCCAGATAGTCTGTCCATGTGGCGCTGGCGAAAAACATCGTTAACCAAGCCGTTGGCTTTCCTTTGGTACAATTTCTTGCCATCGCAAGTAACGATTCCAGCCGCATCTTGGCCACGATGTTGGAGAACAGTCAAGCCATCATAGAGCAATTGTCCAACATTGGACTCCTCTATTGCAACGATACCGATGATGCCACACATCGTAGTTCCCGATACGTCCTGCCAACCGCCCTCTTTAGTCATTCACTACGATGAAGGCAAAGTCGATAGCCGGCGGATTGATGTTTAAGCAGCATTCCAATGCTCTTCATGCCAGTCGGAACCCCCCCACTCGGCGGCCCAGTCGGGCGCAGTAGAATGCGTCTTTCAGCCAGTGGATTAGTATCTTGGGAAAGGTGCTCAAGACAGTGGTTTCACCGAACTAAACAAGGCCTATCTGGACCTGTTAATCATGAAATGATTCTGGGGATTATCGTCGAGGATGCTCTTGTTTCCTTAATAATGGAGGACCCAGGGGACCGTGCCCTCGATGCAAAACCATGTTGGATTGAATGGCAAGAGGATGCCTCAAAGCCAAATGATGAAGGTGGCGAGGAACCAGAATCATTGCAAGATATTGAGCAATACCTAATGGCAAGGATTCCAGCCTGTGCAGCAAAAGTAATCGAATTAGGAGCCGAGAAATGGAAGGAAGCACCTTTCAAAAGTCCTGAAAGAGATTGGTCCGAGAAAACACAGGACTATGTTGAAGCACTATTGCAAGCAGGAATTGAATTACAATTGGAAGAAGTAGAAAAATGCCATGCGGCAGGTGGAGGCCCACATTTATCTAAATGGCGAGAAAATGGAGACCCACATTTTGTTAGGGCTCCACGATGGTGTGAAGAGCCACGTTTCCCAGTTCCAGAAAAAGTTCCGGGTAATACTCTCAAATTAGCAGCGATAAAAAGTTCTGAGAAAACTCAACCCAAAGATGAGAGTGAAATCACTTGGTTAGAAGCATGGAAAATTTCTAGACCATGGGTCAAAGACCCAAGAGTTTGGCAACCGCAACGCCTCTACCACCCTGATGGCTGGGCAGCAGGGGAACTCGACATGCTATTGAGATGGCGAGGAAAAGCAACTGTGGTTGATATAAAATCAGGAGATGGAAGTAGCGGTTGGTCCACAGGATTGGCCAGCCAGTTACAATTCTATCAATGGCTATACCTTCGAACAAGGACAGAGGAATCCCTAATTAGCGAAGTAGAGAGGTTAGAAGGTTGGTATCTAGGCTCAAAAGACCGACACGAAATCGATAAATGGAGCGCAGAAGAATTAATCCAAAAAGACGCGGAATTACATTCTATTTGGCAATCAATGACCAATGCTGATGGCGACAAAGAGACTTGGCCAGAAGCAAATCCATCTGCATGGAAGGGCGAATCTGTGGAGGAGACATGCAAGCGCTGCCATGCCCGCTTCATTTGTGACTTCGTTAGCGAAGAATTGAGCCAAGATGGTTTAATTACGATTTTACCACCTAGAATGAAAGAATTATCAAGACAACAAGTGCAAGATAAATTACAGGCGCGCGAACCCGCAAGCCCCATTTCCGATATCCCTAACCGAGTCAATGTCGAAGGACGAATTTCAGGAAAGTGGGGTCCAATGTCGAACCATTTTGGTGAACCAGTACACGGTGCCGTACTTTCAACTGGTGCAAAATCCAGTGTCGTAGTTGAGGAAATGGCGCCGGGCACCTTCCTTGATTTGAAGGACCTTGTTGATGGTAATTGGCTGATTAAAAATGCAGCACCAGGGGTTTGGCGTAGCTCATCTAGGATTTACCTCGATTCACGCTCAAGTATGGTTAAATCTGGAGAAGAAAATGTTGAAGTCACCAGAATAGGACTTCTCCCAACTCGTGCCAACGTCGATGGCTTGGTCGTTAGTAGGAGAACTGCAAAAGGAGTTCGTATTGATGGTAAGCCATGGACTATGATGACATGTCACCTCTGGGATGGAAATCACACCATAGAAGTGGTAGTATTTGGTTGGGGAGTTACAGAAACCTTTGCCGATATTACGGTAGGGGATAGAGTCTTGTTAACCGGAGCAGAGTTAGGTTGGAGAGCAGGATTACCACAATTAAGAATCTCTCCCCGAAACTCTCGAATCGAAGTTAGATCTAGAGATTGGCAACCAATAGATGAATTGCCAGATTCAATTCAATGAAGCATCATGCTTGAAAACCCTTGACGGTAGCAAGCGGTTGTATGCCAGTCAATCATCCGCCAGCAGACGACCCAATTGGCCCCTACAAGAGGCTCTCTCATACTCAATCGGCGATGCTATCAAACTGCCCGCGCCAATGGTATCATCGCTACAAAGAAGGATTGAGAGGTGAATCTCCTCCAATCCTAGCAATGGGGCGAGCAGTCGAAGAAGCAATTTGTAGAACCCTGAGGGAATCTCCTGTTCTTGTGCCCATCGATGCACAATCAGAATGGCTTGATAGCCCACTTGAAGAAACAATACCTCAATGGGCCGGTGGTGCTTTACAGGCAGTCAACAGACCAAGCCGTTCACAAGATGGTTGGCCTTCTCCAAAAGCAATAACTTCTCTCAAATCAACTTGGCCAATGTCGAGAAATGAAATGAAAAGATGGGCATCTTACCGTCTCGACGTTCATTTTGCTCGGTGTTGGGAGGCAGCAGGAAAAGAATGGAACGAAGATCCAAATAAAGTTGGAGACTGGGATGTATTTACTGCAAAAGATGGGCCTCGAGCCCAACAGATGGCATTAGATGCTATTGAATTACACTTGGATGAAGTACAACAATGCATTGTGGAATTAGATTCAGAAGCATTAGCAAATTGGAGAAGCGGTCAATCAAGGCCTGAATGGCCTGCTCCTGATGGGTTTCCATATGAATGGAGCAATCCTCACCCTTGTGCTAAAGAAGGTGGAATTATCTCTTGGGTAGAGGCTTGGGAAATATCTAGGCCTTGGTTTGTCGACCCTGATGCAGACAGTTTTTCCCTTACCTGTATTCACAAGGATTTCTGGTTTCAAGGAGAATATGACCTCGTTTATCGCTGGTCAGGTGAGATTCACATCGTCGATATCAAAGCAAGTATTGGAGCAACGGACCGTTCTGGTGATTATATCAAGCAAATGCGCACTTATGCTTGGCTCTGGTGGGATATGCACGATGGTCAATTGCCATCAAGATTAGAGATTTGGTATCTTGGAGCGGCATCAAAAAAACATGTTCCAGTGCCAAATCAAAAGCAGATGAAAATAATAGGTGAGGAATTACATACTTGCTGGATTGAAGCCCAAGAAGATGATACAATAAAGGAAGATTTCCCAATGAATCCTGCCCCTTATCGTCAATTCTCAGCGGGCGGTGTCTCCAGTGGAGAAGACCTTTCGGGCCTAACCCGTTGTACCCATTGTGACTTCGTTAATATTTGTCCAAACTCAGGTCCAATAAACTTACCTTCAATCGAAAAAGGATTTGTATCCATTGGTGATATTGACCCATACTTGACGGCTTGGGGTCGAGTATACAGGTTAAGCGTAGAATTACAATTCCCTTTTACGGCAGATATCAGAAAACGAGAATTCACCTTACACATGGAAGATGGACAGGTTAATTGCGTTCTCGATGATGATATAGAATTGCCAGAATGGGAGGAAGGTATGGCTGTTCGCATTTTTGGAGCAACTCCGGCTATTGTCAAGAAAGGTACACAATGGTGGAAGCGCTTGAAAATTGGTCGGAATGCTGGCATAGTTCTTGCTGAAGAACGTAGAGATGGCGATTGTCTAATGGCACAAATTGAAGCGATGGAAGTTTCAGTCAAAGCATTGGCCTTTTCCTTTGATCATCGCAACACTACTCGTAGTGACGGTAGTGAATCCAAAAAGTGGAGTGCACGTTTAGTAGATGATACGGGTGTGATTCCGGTTGAGGCTTGGGATGGAAAAATACTCTCGATGCTTTTGGATGGTGAACCGGTGCGTGGTGATGTAGTAAAAGCGGTTGTTTTCAGTGTGGTCGGAAATGCAGCGGGTAGGCCGGTTTTGAGAGCTAAGCAGAACCGTTCTGGGTCATCGCGCTTGAAAATAGTCTGATATTGATGTTCTATACATCTTTTACGAGGTTTGTGAGGTTTGAGGCGCCGAGAGAGAGATTTGAACTCTCGCGTCCAAGGGACAGTGGATTTCGAATCCACCGCGATACCGGGCTATGCGATCTCGGCTATTGATGGCGCGCTGATGCGCGCTGGTCATAAGCGTGATGCCACGGCATCAATACATGCTGATTGGAATCCTCAATGATGGCGTGAGGACAGAATTGAAATTTGAGGGTCCTTGTACGGTTGAATCAATAATTCAGAAAATGGGTATTCTACCCTCAACGGTTTTAGCAATTCATGAGGATTCAGTAGTTCCACATAATGCAATTGTAAATGAAGGCATTGAATTAGAATTGATTATCGTTTCTTCTGGCGGTTAATTTGATATGTGCTTTGAGATAACAGAGTCAATAAAATCAGTATTTCATCTTCCCTGTTGAACCCCTAAGCGCTCTGAGATAACCGTGTTTTCTTCTGGTGTACCCATGAAAATGATGATTTCACCAGCAACCATTTTCTTTTTAGTAGAAGGATTACCCTTTACTTCCCATCCTTCACCATCTATCTTTTCGGGATTCTTTTCTGCAGTTGCAATGAGAAGTGCACCATCGTTGTCAATCATTTTTTTACGGATTTCTGAAACTGTCATGCCTTCTGCTGATGAGCCCTTGGTTACAGTGAATTGTTGAATATCGCAATCAGATAATCCAGAAGTCATAGTATCCACGAGTTGGGCTACTTCTGGTTCGAAGGCTGCTGATGCAACTAGGCGTCCGCCAATTTCGAATGGTGATGCAACATATGTTACTCCGGATGCAGAAAATGTTGTACGGAGTTCTGGTCTTTGAACATAGACGATTATTCTCAAATCTGGACTATTTGATCTAACATTCAGCGAAGAAATGAGATTTGTTGTATCTTCAGGAGTTGCAATGATTAGAGTATGCGCCTCGCGGTGATTTGCTCTTTGAAGTGCGGGCAGCCCTGTTGGGTCTCCTACGGTGATGAATAATCTATTATCATCATCGCATATTTCTTTGATTAGTGATATGTCATTTTGATCTTCACATATCACAGCAACTTTTCTTCCAGCAGCAAGTAGTTCTGGTATTGCTACCTTAGAAATACTGCTCCATCCGCATACTATTACATGGTTTTTCATATTTGTTCCTGTCATTCCTAGCCACCTCAATCTATTGTAATCCATAACTGCTGATTGTATTCCCGAGAGGACGATGGCTATGAACACCATCGTCGTCATAATGAAAGCTCCTGCAGTCAATCTGCCTCCAAGGGAAACGGGGTAGTGGTCACCATATCCTATGGTGCCAAGAGTGACGGTTGACCACCAAAGTGCATCATCCAGTCTCTGAATATTTGGTTCGCGAGGGCATTCATCACAGCCTTTAACCCCATCCACAGTCCTAGTTCCTCCGGATTCTTCGAATATTCGGTTAAATTCACGTTCCTGAGCGGTCTCAAAACCATATACTGTGAGTGAAGTTGCTAGATAAAGGAAGAAAACGACTATCACAGGTGTGGCGATTTTGAGCAGGACAATTTGCCTGATTCTAGCCGACTCGCCCTTCTGAATCATCATGCCTCACACAAGCACCTCCTACATTTGCTTTGAGCCGTTAATAGTCAGGAATACAGCATTGGAGCATTATCTTCTTCTGTTAGTTCGGGCATTTCTCCTGCGACGCCTTTTTCACCAAGCATTGCCATATGAACTCCCATTCTATCCATTGTTGCATATGGAATCTCCAATTTTAAATCGAACCATGAATCAAGAGAAGTGAGGAGACGTTGGGATGCAATAGGATCGACACTAGAACCGAGAGTTGTTGAAATTGCACAGGTTGAGGAAACTCCAACCACTGGTCCTAGTGAGGATAATAGCCCGACTAGGCCAATGACTCCCCCATTTGGTTGATCTCTTCTGACATCGGCTGAACCTCGTTCCAATTCAAGTCTTGTATCCACATCAGAGCAGACCAAGAATACATCTTCTTCACCCACTGCTGCAGCCATTCCTGCTAGAACAATTACATGCTGACAGGAAGATTGCTTTGCAAGTCTCAAGATTTCTAGCGCGCACTCATGTTGCCCACTAGGTGTGACTGGTTGGCCATCTGCAGTTACCAGAACTAATTCCCCATTGTGGTGAAAGGAGATATGCGGAGGGGAAAGCAATCCTTGGCTGTCTAGATTTGCTTGAGGTGGCATATCAGGATGGATGAGGCGGAGCACTTCTTCGGCTTCACATGATTCTGTTAAACTATCAATTATCAATTTCCCGACATTACCAACCCCTGGTAATGCTGCCAACATTATTCGATGCTCGGGCAGGCTTTGGTATCCGCTTAGCCATTGCTGAAGAAGTGCCATATTCCCGATGCTTTGCCGATGGTGGATAATGATTCGCATCAACATCGCCATGCTAAGCATGGATTAGGGGCTTCACTCTTCTTCCAAAGAAGCTTCTTGAATTGCTTGAGGAAGGCTTTCAACCCATTCTTTGGATTCAACAGAATGCCTTTGTCTTCTGCGCGAGGCTTGGTGATCATCAGGAGACCACTTCAATGGCGCAGCAGCCTGTGCTGGCTGTCCACATTTTATGCAGGTAGTTGACAAACCATGCGCCCCACAAGTTGTGCAGGTCTGAAGTTTTTGGCGAACCATTTAATCAGCCCCGTATTGCACTGGCAACTCCACCAGCTTCTTCAACTACAGCTATTGCATCTTCACAAAGAGATTCCCAAGCGGATTCACCACTTTTGTAATCTGGAGCTTTCAATTCAATACGGTATTGAGGGGCGCCATCATAATGGCAGGTAATGGAAATTTCATTCTCTTCGTCGCTATAGGATTCGGCCGCCTCTAAGGCTTTGCGAATAACTTCGATACCTTCTGTTGTATGGCATTCCATCAGGAAAGTGCCTTTGATATGGACAAAAGGAGGAATAATATTCTCAATTGCTAATTCTATGAATTGTGCACACCAATCCTCTTCAAATCCGGCAGCAGAAAGAGCCTCATTATTTATTGCACTTTCTTCAAAAGCAGAATAAAGTGTGCCGAATTCTTCAATTAATTCGCCTGCATATTCTTCGGTCTTGTCGTGGTCCCATTCTACCTTTTCTGCCAAAACCTTCAGTAATTGGTTAGCCCTTTGTTCATTCTTCCAGGCTTGAATAGTACCTCTTCTTCTTTCTTCAGATACACTCTTCAGTGATAATTCCACACTTCGCCCATCTTTTCTAGTGCGCAATACTTTGCAAACTAAGCGCTGCCCATCACGTACGAAGCCACGAATATTCTTGACCCAACCACTGGCGATTTCCCCAATGAAGATGAATCCCTCAAGATCATTATAGGTGTCTAATTTTGTGTAAGCACCATTTTGCTTAACATCTGAAACTGTACAGACAACAAGTTCCCCTTCGCTTGGGAATTCGAGTTCTGCCATTCTGAAGCCTCCGTTCACTGGAGAGCTTCAACAACAGTGCATCCAACCAGATTGGCATTTCCGCCAGCCGGTTGGGCTAGGGTTGCGCCGCATACTCCACAGGCGATGGAAGTCGTAGCACGCTTGAAAATTATAGTTTCGTTTCCGCAGTCGCGGCATGATACTTTGATGAATCCACTTGTCATATTATACACCTCACTTATCGATGAGTTCGAATTTCTTTGCACGTTGACAAGGAGCGTAATGAGCCTTGCCAGTTTCTGTGCAACGGAATAGAATGTTTACTCTCTTAGTTGGCTTTTCACGGCCTTCAGGCTTTGGGCGAGGGAAACCGCGGTATCCAGCAGTAACTCTGCGGAACCGGCGTTTACCCCACTTCAATTCACTAGCTCGCCTTTTCTTGACGCGCTCCACTGTATGCATGGTATGGCGGCCCGCCGAAGGGCTGTATCGCTTGATCTGTCGGGGCATTTTGACCATTTAGAACACCTTGAGCGAGCGTCCCACAAGGGTTCGGTATATATTGGTGCCGGCAAGAGTCCAGCTGCCAAATCGCTATACTGCAAGGCAATACATGGACAATACTTATTCATTATCTACAACGGCACAGACCTCGATGGAAGAGTTTCTTCAGGCGGCCTTATTGTTTTGGCTGCCCTTGATTTGCCTTCCATTTGGTACAGTCTTGGCACTTTCAAGAAAAGAAGGTAGGCGCCCAGTCATCGCTTGGGCAGTAGTTTCTCTGGCTTTCATGATGGTAATACTTTCTTGGTTAACAGTGCCGGCTTCGGATTCTTCAGCCGGTGGTCACCTGCTTCTTTCGATCATTGGCCCAACAATTTTGATGGGCTTAGGTTGCTTCATGATTATCTTCACTGGAAAGATTCCCGTACGCCGCCTTCCTGAACCGGCAAGAACAGTTGGTCTCATTTCCTTAATCCTTGGAATTTCTTGGTTGGTGATGATGCATTTCAGCAGCCCACCCATTTGGAGACATCAAGTCAACCCGTATTGGTTAGTTTGGTGGCCAACATTCTTGTTATCTGTTATCCTGCTCTCATCCTTTGTCACTGGTGCACTATTGATGGCTGGGGAAAACCGCAGAAAGGAGGCCTCATTGATGGCAGTTTGGGGACTTCTATTTTTGGGATTATTACTTGCGATGATTAATTTTGATGGCGCTTTGACAAAAGCAGAGGAAATGAGATCCTACCTTTGGTTGGTATCTGCAGATATTTTTGGTACAGTAATTGGAATTATCATTGCAGTGACTATCGTTGCTAGCGTGGTAGCAAAATATGAGAAGTCTCTTCCAGAACCTGATACTGTTTCAGAATTATCAACTGAAGAGAAAGAGTTGCTTCTGATGCACCTTGAAAATAATTTGGGAGGTGGTAATAAATGACCCCATTAACCTCCAATAGGAGATGGCCATTGTTGGTTTTCCCAATGCTTGCTTGTCTTTTGGTTCTAATGTTGGTACTATTTTTATTCGGACTCGGGGATGTTTCTGAGAGTTCTAAAAGATTCACTAATACATTATTGACAAGTTTTTCTATTTCATCTGCAGTGTTGGCAATTGCCATGTGGTCATATGCAGATTCAAGAGATCGCCCGATGGCCCCAATTTTTGTAATTGGCTTGATGGGTATTGTTGGGGGGGTTCTCACCTTCACTGGCTTGAAGTTTGCCGGTGATTTGATGCTTGAAGCAAATGGAACGCCGGTGGCTCAAATCCTCTACAACATCGTTCACCTGCTGGTAACCATCAGTGCAATTGCTATCGCCGGCGGCTTAGTTCTTGGAACAGCCTTCTCTCTCATCACATCACGTCAACTTGAGCCTCTGTTTAACGAAGAGGAATGATTCTGATGAGGATTAAGTGAGTGCTTGGTAATAGTTCAATTGATATATGCGAGGTTGGTCGCCGCCTCGTCCACTAGGTGTTCGTTATGAGTAAGGGTACTCCATCCATGGGAAAGCGTCAGAAGACTACTCACATCCGTTGCCGCCGTTGCGGCCGCAGTGCTTACCACAAACAGAAGTCTATCTGTGCCTCTTGTGGCTATGGCCAAACCGCCAAAATACGCAAGTATTCTTGGGCTAAGAAAACTCACAGGCCCAAGGCTTGATTTCAAATTTTTCAACCCAATTAGGAGTTGTAGGCGTAAAAGTCACCGCTTGACCTTTGTTCGCGGTCTTTTCTTGAATCTACCTTGTTTATTCTTGGGCGTTTTGAATCATGATCACGACGGAATGTAACATTGACTTCTTTCAAAAACCGGTTCATCCCAGCACGTAATTCGAATGGACCTTCGACATTCCCCCATTTTCCACCCTCTCCCTCAAATACCAACAATGAGTCACTAACGATATCGATGAAGTAAACATCGTGGTCGATAACAAATGCCGACTTTTCGTTGGCTTCCATGGTTCTGCGAATGGCTTTGGCAGTTTCCATACGAGCATTAGCATCTAAGTGGGCGCTTGGTTCATCCAGCAGATATAGGTCAGCATCTCTACCTAAACAAATGACAATACTTACAGATTGCAATTCCCCTCCACTCAATTTATTGGCTCTCTTTTCGAGCAATTGATCAACGCCTAAGGCTCGAACTACGTTAACTCTGAATTCACCAGAATGCCATCTTGGACCGAGTTCCGCATCTAGCCATTCCCTGACCTTCAAATCATGCTCTGCCTTGACGTGTTGTGGTTTATAGGAAATCTTCGCCTCAGCGGTCACCCAACCTGCATCATACTCCATTTCACCTGCAATCAATCTGGCCATCGTTGTTTTTCCGGTGCCGTTTGCCCCTACTACGCCAACAACTTCAGAGCGGTGAATATTTCCTTCACCACTGGTTAATTTGAAATCACCCAGGTTTTTTTCTAAATCTCCCCATGAAAGGATGGGTATTCCTCTTTCTGATGTTCTTTCAACATGAGTTTGGAAAATAATTGGTTTGTCTCTAATGCGAATGTTCTGCTCGGGTAGGAACCCATCAAGATATACATTAATTGCAGTCCTTGTCGAACGTGCGGGAGTAAATATCCCATATGCGCCTTTCTCACCATATACAATGTGAATCAAATCACATAATACATCAAGAATTGCCAAATCGTGTTCAATAACGATAACTCTTCGAGTTTCTGCTAATTCCTGTATCAGGCCGACAATCCTCATTCTTTCATGAATATCCAAGTATGATGATGGCTCATCGAAGAAATATACGTCTGCTTCGCGTAATACTGTTGCGCAGATGGCCACTCTTTGCAATTCACCACCAGAAAGTTGAGTTAATTTTCTATTGAGTAAATGGTCAATCCCTAATTTCACAACCATCTCTTCAATGATACCTCTTTCGTCCACACCTCTCAATAGGTCTCCGACTCCACCTTCTAGCATCTGGGGTAATTTATCGACATACTGGGGCTTTACTGCAACTACTACACCTGCCTCCGAAATCATTGTTAGGAAATCTCGTAATTCACCCCGTGGAAGGCTTTCGATGACATCTTCCCAATAACAATCATCTGAATCCCACTCCCCAAGGTTGGGAATAATTTGTCCAGAGAGAATATTTATCGCGGTGGACTTCCCCATTCCATTTGGTCCAAGGATTCCTACAACTTGGTCTTTTGAGGGAGTTGGAAGGCGAAACAACCTAAACCCATTTTGTCCATATCTATGGATTCTATCTTCTTCTAATTCACTCGGTAATTGTGTAATGATGAGAGCATCGTGAGGGCATTTATTGATACAAATCCCACACCCGATACACAACGACTCTGAAATGTGTGGCTTGCCTGTTTTATCATCTAAGATAATGCATTCAACACCGTTTCTGACAGGTGGACAAAAGGCATGGCATTCATCCATGCACTTCTTTGGCTGGCAATTGTCTTCCTTCAGAACTGCAACTCGCATGCTCAACACCCCTCCTCAGACAACCATCTCGCAAGCATCCCTATTCATCAATCCGCCGCTTGAGTAGGTTTCTCAATAACTGCTTGACCGGCTTTACTATCGAGCAATACTCTTACATCCCCGTCTAATGAAATATGCCTCAACGGCCCTTCTTCAAAATCAGCATCGTGTGAATCTAGCCACTGCCAATCCACATCCTCATCAATACTTGTGATGGTCAAATATCCCACATTGAAGGAGACAATATTTTGGAAGAAATGTGTACCCTGACTTGGTTCAACATGAATGTCGTCCATCGCCGCCTCAACAATTGCTTTTGCACCACTAATTTGACTCCATGAAACTGGAATTCCAAGACTTGGATCAGAAGAGCCCCATCTACCTGGGCCGATTAGAATATACGGGCGATTCTGTTGGGACAACTTAACATTTATCCGTTCTATAGGCTCAGTAAGGTCCCGAGTTTTCAATCGATTTAGTCTTTGAGGATGGATGTACACTATGTCTTTGATATTATCAATAACACCGGTTCCAAGTGAAAGACTGCTTTGGCAAATCATATTTTCACTCTTTAGGTGTGACATTTCCACTTCATATTGGGCACCAATCGTCAATAACGGCCGCAATTGCAGCATTGCAAAGCAACTGGCACCTCCATCCTCTTCAATATCAACAGCGAATTCGATTTCAACAGGGCAAGACAAGTGGTTTTCACAAGTTTTCAGCACGTGTCTCAAGATGTTTGCTAATGGAAAAGAATCTCTCTTTAGTGGGCCGTGGAATGAAAGAATTCGGGCTCCCGGCCGTGCTATGCCATCGACAACCCTATCATCAGCAGCAACATATGTGGAAGCTATTTGTGATAATCTTCCATGCTCTTCTGCAACTGCTATTTCTGAACTAACCATCAGTTCAGTCAACGATTCTGGGTCAACTTCTTGCTTAATTCCGGTTCTTAATGCCCAAAATTTGTGTTGGCTCTGCTCTAGTGCGCTGCTTGTGGATGCTAGTTGAAGCAATCTCTTCGGATGGGCAGGTGAAAACCTCAAGCATCTGTCGCCAGTTGCCACTGTAACTCCTAGACCAAGTGCAATTGCTGCAACACCATCTTCTGCTTTCATGGGTGCAACAGGGTAGTGATTTCGACTCCTTGCAACTCCTGAAATTAAGGGATAAAATAGCCCTTGGTGATTGCTTCCGATTAATTCTTGAATAACTACTGCCATTCTTTCCTCTTCAATAGAATTTGGTGTAGCTGCTACGTAGGCTTTTGCCTTCTTGGAATAGGTGGATGCAAATACAAGTTTCACTGCATCTGCGAGTTGTTTTGTTCTGACTTTATCATCCGGATGATCATTGGGAAGGAAATGAGTATCATATACTCCAGCAAATGGCTGATGTAATGAATCTTCAAGAAGGCTGGAAGAACGCACTGCTAAGGGCCAATCAACAATTTCGAGGATATTACTCAGGACAGACATATGCTGCTCTTTGAATTCCCCTGCCAAAAAAGCAGACCTAACCTCTCCGTCATCATAATCACTTGAGGCGTATTTCCCTAAGTCATTCCTTTCTATGAATTCTTCGAATACATCTGTTGCCACAACCATACTTTTGGGCACTACGATATCAATTTCTGGAAAGCGTTCGGTAATGCCGAGGTCTGGCATTTTAGAATAAAAGAATGCTAGGCCTCTTCCTTTCCCCCCTAAGGTTCCACTGCCAAGTTTCTGGAATCCACCAACTTTTTCAAGCCCAGCAGAATAGTCTCTAATTTGCCTTTTTCGATTTGCTGTAAGGAAGTCATCTATGGAGGACAGCAAGAAGTTTCTAACTCCTTCCAATTCTTCGAAGTCATCTAATTTTTTGGGCCTTATTGCGGCTGCAAGGCCAAACTCGGTTCTAGTTCTAAGCCAATGGGAGAAGTGATTACGTGAGGCATGCCTTCCTATGCAGTCAATTGGAACCTCTCTAAGGTGATCCCTGAGTTGGCGCAGATCTTTTGCTCTGCATATCTCTTCCCCCACTGCATCTCTAAAAATGAAATCAGCAAAACTCATATGCTGTTCCATAAAATCCTGTATCCTTTTTCTCAATGTAGAGGATTCTTTGTGTAAAAATGTGGTTTTCAAGGCTCTTGCGGGTTCAGCAAGTTCGGGATTTTTACTCTGAAAGAGAATGGGCATATGCGGGTTTTTTGAGCGAATCTCCTTTACAAGGTCCAATCCAGCACTTTTTCTATTTCCCGATTTAGTGGGGAACTCTCCATCCGTGAAAACGCCGATGATATTTTTACTATAGCGTTCAACATGTAGCATTGCATCTTCGTGATTGGTTGCTAACAATATCTTTGCTCTTGCCCTAAGGCGCAAGTTTTTTTCAAGTAGATTAGCCCCTTCATACATTAAGCGACTTGTCTGCTTAACAAGCATTCTATAGAGAATTGGCAACATTGAGAGAAGGAGCAGGACTTGATCATTCATTTGTATGGCACGGAGATAGTAGAATTCTTTTGGCAATATGTAAATTGATGGAGGATGAACGAAATGTTCATCACGATGTAGAAAATGGTGATGTC
>JAAZXA010000092.1 GCA_014240385.1 Methanobacteriota archaeon
ATGGGCGCATGCCAACAAAACTTTCGCAAATAACACGAACGTGGAAATGGTCCATTGAACCCGTTAGGTCAACAACCTCAATTTGGGCATCTGGAAGCACTTTTCGCACTTCATCGGACATCCATTCTACGCTCGGCATCTGCTTCTCCGGTTACCTGCGGGGGCAAGGATGCTTTCAACCATTGTCTCATCGCAGCCTACATGGTAGGGGGTGAAGAGAGGCGCCCACAACTGCTGCGTGACAGTGTTTGGTTAACTGCGGCTGACCTGGTTTCTATCTTTGCAGGCTTGCTTGGGCAGGTCATTCTGACACATGCTCTTCTCTCAGAAGAGTATGGATTGTTCATTGTACTCATTGATGCCTTTGCCTTGATGTTTATGCTAATTGATGCTGGATTACCCACTATCATCACTCGAGATATCCCAAGAGCCCGAGGACAAGCTAGAGGCTTGGTCCATAGGACCTTGAAGATCCAAGCAGTCTTGGCAGCGATTTTTCTGCCAATTGGTTTGGTTAGCGGTTTTCTCATTTGGCCGGATATTCCTGTTCTATTGTTGATTTGTTGCTCATTGATTCCAATCTTCCACATCTTCACCTATGCCCATAGGAGTGCACTGCGAGCCCTAGGAGAGGCAAGACAAGAAGCAGTAGTCAAAGTACTTGAGAGGTTAATGGTTACCTCAGGCTATGCAATTCTCCTTTGGAATGGAGTTTCAAACCCAACATGGTATGCACTCTCATTCCTCAGTGGGGTCATAATCAGTTTGGGCTATGCGGTATGGCAAGGCGAGAGAACTACTCTACGCTATACTGGAGAGGAGGGTGAAGACGTGCTGCTAGATGCCAAACAATTACTCCTTTCAGCCCTTCCTTTTGCTGTAACACTCGGTATTCTACCACTCCTTGGAAGAATGGAAAAAGTCATGTTGGCAAGTTGGGATACATACTCCAGTGCAGCATTATTCCATGTAGCATATCTTGCATATCTAGCAGGCCTAACTGTCCCTCAAGCCATGAGATCTGCTTTCTTACCTATCCTTGGAGATTCAAGAAAAGAATCTCAAATAACTCTCAGTGAAGTTCGAAAAGCACGTAATCTCGTAAACCTCATGGTTCCAATCGGTATGATTGGTGGGGCAATTGTTGTCTACTTCCTTTTTCCGCTGGCTTTCCCAGAACAATATAACGATGGTAGCATGGGTAGGACTGCATTCGAATTATTCCTCTTGATGTTAGCAGGCTGGGCGGCAACCATGTTGGCTGTACCAACCTATGTCGAAGTATGTGCAGGTAAGAGGCCGTGGCTATTCACACGAATGCTTGGTGAAGCGGCAGTAATTGCTGTCATCGTTGCAATATTTGCAATTCCTGCTTGGGGAGTGATGGGGGCTGTGGCCTCTAGTATTAGTGCAGCCATTGCACTCTTGTTCTCATCAATTCATCATTCAAACACTGGCTTTGATGGAAATCAAAGTTACATGATAGTAAGTATTGTTTGTTTCAGTGCCTCGGTATTAGCCGTCTGGTTAGGGCTGAATAATGCAGTTTCAGCACCAGCAAGTATTGTTGTTGGAATTATCCTATGCCTAGCACCTTGGATGCTAATGAAACCTGAATTCAAGATTTCTTCAGAAGGCGAGTGAATAGTTTCTCCAATTCCTTGGAAACATGTTCTTTCTCAAATATATCTGGTAATTGTATGGTTTCTTCAGATTTCAAAACTGCTTCAACCGCATCAGCCAATGCTTCTGGGGTCCGTTCTTTAGCAATACAATGAGGAGGTAGCCAATTTTTCAAGTCTCCAATATCCACTGAAACGACTGCTAAGCCACAAACAACAGCCTCACGAGCAACCAATGGGCCTGACTCTCTCCTACTGGTTATCAATGCGATATCACAAGCATGCATTCTATCATGGACAATATTTCTAGGAACATTAGGCAAATCTCCAATCTTCACCCGCCAGCCTCTTGTTTCTAATTCACGGCAAGTCTGCAAGGCAAGATAATGATCTTTTTCAGGACGCTTTGAATTGGCTGGGAATAAAACTTCTAATTCCCCCCGTCGCCATCTACCTTGCCATTTTTCAATCGGCCGTTGGAGTTTTTCAGGCACCTCAACATGGCATGGGATTACTACAGAATTAGGCTCTCTTTCGGCTAATTTGTCACTCACTACTACCAATTGCTGAACTGATTTTATCAATTGAATAATTCTTGAAGAGTAATTAGCCGATAAGCCAACCTCAATATCATGCCCATGGGCTGTTGCAATGCAAGGGACAGAATATTGCACCGCCAATTTTTGTGCTAAAACTGCTGCCGGCCAAAGTGTGTGAACACTAACAATATC
>JAAZXA010000062.1 GCA_014240385.1 Methanobacteriota archaeon
CATGTTGGCAGCAGGTTTGGTAGCGAGAAAGGCTCGTGAATTTGGTTTATCGGTCAAACCTTGGGTGAAGACTTCCTTAGCCCCTGGTTCACGAGTTGTTACTGAATACTATGATGCATCAGGCCTTTCAGAAGACCTTTCTGCACTTGGCTTCAACAATGTTGGCTATGGTTGTACAACTTGCATTGGAAACTCGGGCCCACTCGACGAGGCCATCGAAAGCGCCATCGATGAAGGCAACATTATCGCTGGTAGCGTTATCTCTGGAAATCGGAATTTTGAAGGGCGAGTACACCAGAAAGTGAAGGCATCATATTTGGCAAGCCCACCCTTGGTAGTCGCCTATGCCTTGGTTGGGACATTGGATATTGACTTGACAAAGGATGCATTGGGACAGGATAAGGATGGCAACGATGTATTTCTCTCGGATATTTGGCCAAGTGAAGAGGAATTGAAACAAGTCATCGCCTCCTCGATATCTCCTGAAATGTTTAGGAATAAATATGGAGATGTGATGGAAGAACCTCGGTGGGATTCAATTCCTGCAGAAGCCAGCGATCTCTATGATTGGGAGGAAGATTCAACCTACATCCGACTGCCTACTTTCTTTGAGGAAATAAAGTTAGAAGTCGAAGCCATTAAAGCAATTTCAGAGGCCCGTTGCCTCCTAAAATTAGGTGACTCTACTACCACTGACCACATCTCACCAGCGGGTGCTTTCCCCGCCTCCGGTCCAGCAGGTCAATACCTTCAGAGTCACGGAGTTGAAAGAAAGGATTTCAATTCCTTTGGCAGCCGCCGGGGCAATCATGAAGTGATGATGAGAGGTACTTTTGCAAATGTCCGAATTCGCAACCAATTAGCTCCAGAAACAGAAGGGGGAATGACAATTCACTTCCCTACTGAAGACGTTATGTCTGTCTATGATGCGGCAATGTTATTCGCCAAAGAAGACACCCCATTAGTAGTCCTAGCAGGCTCACAGTACGGCACTGGTAGCAGTAGGGACTGGGCCGCAAAAGGGACTCTCCTCCTCGGAGTTAAAGCAGTAATTTGCACCTCTTTTGAAAGAATCCACCGTTCGAATCTAGTTGGAATGGGAGTCTTACCACTCTGCTTCAAAGAAGGAGAGGATGCAGATAGTATTGGCTTGGATGGTACAGAGACTTTTGATATTCCAATTAGTGATGATGTGCAGCCATTGCAGACCTTGAAAGTTTCAGCAAGGAAAGCAGATGGTAGTTGTATTGAATTTGATACCACAGTTCGTCTTGATACTCCAGTTGATGTTGAATATTACCGCAATGGTGGTATTCTTCATACCGTGGTACGTAAATTGGCAGAATGAGACGACCATGGGCAACGCTCATACCGACATCTTGTGAGCCATTGCCCATGAAACAACATAGTGCGTTGGTTTTGGGAATAATTCTCCTGCTTTCTCCTTGGTTATCGAGCATTACTCTTTCAGATGAAAAGGTCACAAACGAGGCAGCATGGAACTTCATCGGCGGCTCAAACCAGAGTTCTCTTCTTCCGGTTCAGGGAGATTCAACCACCTTTCAACATCTCACAGGAAGTCGGGCAGATAATGCCTCAGTAGACTTTTCATTTAGCCCAACAAAGGCATGGGAAAACTCAACAGTAGATCTTCGAAATATCGCAGGCTGGGGTACATTTGAAAATACTACAGTTGGTACCAATGGTGTTCAATTAATTAATAACGTAAACAGTTCCTTTACCCCAAGCCCCGGAACAAGTAATTTGACAATTCTTAACCAGACATACATGAGTGGAAATCATAGTTATGATGTTCTCTACATGGGCTGTGGAATTGTTTCCTGTGGGAGTATCATAGTAAATGGCAGCCTGACAATAAATGCAAACCGAATAGTTGTCGAAGTTGGCACTTATATCGATGCATCAGCAACATGGTGGGGCGGCACTGGGGCTGGAGGAAGTGAACAACAAGCGAATAATGCACTATCATCCGGAGCAGGCGGTGGCGGGCATAACTCAAGTGGTGGTGATGGTGGCTACCGCACAGGCGGAAGTTCCTCTAATAATGGTGGTTCTTCCTATGGAAATGGCAGTGAAGCAGGCTCGGCCGGAGGAAACATCACCTCCTCCGCAGGTACCCTACTTTCTACAGGTGGAAAAGGAGGGGGGATTCTCAATCTCTTTTCTTCAAGCATTTACATCAATGGCAGCATCAAAGCCGATGGTGAAGATGGAGATGCTGGAGTAGTGCCATCAGGAGGTACAGGTCCGGGAGGCAGCGGTGCTGGAGGAGGAAGTGGAGGTAGTATCCAACTCCAAGCCAATATAATCTCGATTGGAACGATTGGCCAAATATCAGTAGTTGGTGGCGATGGTGGCAGTGGTGCCAATGGAAATTGTGCACCAAACTCGCCTTGCCTATTCATGTATGATGGTGGGCATGGCGGAGGAGGCGGCAGTGGAGGATATATCCACATCGTTAATTCAACTGGTGGCTACAGCAATAATGGCGTAATTTCAATAGCAGGTGGAAACGGTGGTTCGGGGGGTCAAGCATATGGCACAGGCTCAGCAGGTAATGGCGGAGGGAATGGTGGAATAGGTTCATTTTCATTACAGGCATTCGGCGGATATTCTTCACCGGACTACTTGGCTTATGGCACTTGGACGAGCGAGCTACTCTATACAGATGATATTGCAATCGAGGATGCATACGTCAATTTCTCATATTCAACTCCTGTAGATAGCAATATTGAGTTTGAATACCGCTGGAGCCTCGATAACCAGACTTGGTCTGAATGGATTGAGGGTAATATCAATGGTACAGCAGGCCCCCGGTTGGTCGCTTATCAATTCAGATTGATATTATCAACTGAAGATAATACCAGTTCACCTTATCTCTCATCAATGTCCCTTTTTTCAAGAAACTGGCAACCGATTTCTAACCTTCAGGTTAGCCTTGAGGGGACAAATGTATTCGCCCAGCAAACTCCAATCTTCGGCGCTACGTTCTCAAATATCTCCTATAATAGTTCAAACCTTAATTCCATAACTAAGGAAGTTCCAATTAATGGCATGGCCGTCGGAGATGGATGGTATTTCATTGAATCATTCACATCTTCTACCTCTGAAAATTTGAGTATTTCATTAGGTGGTCAAGAGTTAGTAAATATTTCAGAAGATGATTTTCCACCCCAAGGAATCGACCTCAAAATGCCTCAATCCTTGTTAAATGCTAATTGGCCCACATCCATTTCTACAACTCTAAATGGTATCGATTATGGGCTTATTACTTTGACTTTCAACAGCCCCTCTAGTCATACTTCAAGCATGAAATGGCTGTCAATTCCATGGTCAGTAAATTTCAGTGCCGATCTTGCTGATGCAATGGAGATTCACATCATTTCAACTTGTGGGGATTGGTATAATGCAACTCCAACAAAAATCCCTGGGTTTTCGATAGAAGTTCTGGCTGATGGTGGCGATGAATTTGCAATTTTGACTTTAGATAATTTAGATATTGATTGGGTCGATGATATCGCACCAGTTCTGAAGGATGCATGGTTTGAAGTATCAGGTATTCGTAATTCTCAAACGCGTCAAGGTGCTATCATCGATATAGCGATTCAAGATTGGTTAGCAGAGAGCAATGTGCAAGTTGATGCTTGGGTTCTGGAGAATCCAGTTGCTGCTAATCTGACCTCAGTTGTCACCCTTGGTTCATCAACTACCGCTGGAGCAGGAGCCAGTAATTACCAGACCACTGCATATGTTCCATTGCTAGAGGATTGGTTGCAGGAGAATAACACACAACTATCAATCACCAATCTTGGTCAGGGTGGGGCCAGAGTCACAGATTATCAGGCTAAGATGGCTCAGATTATAGCGGCTCAACCTGAGGTGGTCACCTTCCTTCCATTCGGTGATTATGCCAATACTCCGGTCTCTCAATGGTGGAGTGATTATGTTCCACTACTAGAACAGATTGAGGATGCAGGCGCTCACATCCTGTTCTTCGATTTACGCATACCACCTCAATATGTCTGTGGAAATGGCAGTGGACCCGGTGGTTGTTATTCTGCTACTGAAGCGCATGGATTGAACGAGAAGAATGACGCCATGGCTGCAATTGCAGCGAATTTGAGCAATATTACATTGATTCCCTTTAACGATACCAATGCTGCTCATCCAGAGTGGAATGCCTTGGATGGACATCCGAATGATACTGGACATGCTAATATCGCAAGACAATTCATTTCTGAATTCGAGAACCTTCTCATCAATAATTGGATTCCATCACAAGCATCTCTCTCATTGAATTATGATAATACCCGCAATATCTACTCTTCTTCCTTCGTAACTTCAGATTGGGATGTAGACCAAGACCATACCAGATTCCTGTCTTTGAGAATGACTGATAATTTGGGCAATAGCGTCTTTTATGGAGCTGCTTCATACATTGATGTTGTTCCAGTATCACCGGTTGTTGAAAACCTAATACTGAGTAGTGAGAATGGTTTCTTAGATAACAACGCACTTGACTCAAGATGGTGGCATAATCAGAGCATTCTTTTCGATGTGGAAGTTGTCAATGATAGAACGGACTTGAATACCTCCATTCTATTGACTTCTTCTCAACATACAATTTCGGTTCCACTCACTTGGAATGAATCATCTGCATCCTATCAAAATTCTTGGGAAACTGGAAGGGTTAACATGGGAGAATGGAGTGTGGAAGTTCTCTGCTCAGATGACTTGAGGGGTGAAGAAGATGGAAATGGAATGTATGGGGGAAATGATGCAAAAATCAATATTGTTGACCTTCAGAAGCCAAAGATAACCAGTGTTTCTGGAGATTGGCTCGATGAATCTGAGTCTACTTTTCGAGCAATAGTTGAGTGGTCGGCTGAATTAGATGAATCAGTAATCGGCTCTGTTTTCGTCAGTTTTGAAGATGGCTCACATTATCGAACTTTGATTCTAACTATTGATTCTCAAGGTATTGGATATGCGGACCTTGACTCGGCTTTGATGCAACCTGGAACTTACTACCTCGATGCTGCAATAACCGATGAAGATGGAAATAATGCTGAAGAGTTCACTACAGGCCACGATTTGACTTTGCTCATCCACCTACCTCCTGATGCCCCTTCGATTCGCTTCAATGATACCCAATGGAATGGTTGGAACCTGACTTGGTCTGGAACCTTGGTAAATGAAAGTGATCAACCTGCTACAATTTCATTGATGCTAGATGATAAACCCCTGGATACGGATTTACAATGGAGTGAAAATGAATGGACCTTGACTTTAGATATGCGAGTCTGGTTATTGGGTCAACATAATCTTTCGATTAGTAGTTGTGATACTGAAAACAGATGCTCGACGAATGTTTCTTCGGTCGATACATCCCCTATTTTGACATTGTACGCCTCCTCATCTTGCTCATCATCCAATGAAGACGCAAATGGAACAATTCAGGCAGTTTCATGTGAAATCTCAAACCAAGGAAGTTGGCAGACCTCAACAAGAGTACGTCTTCTTTCTCCAGCCCCTGGGGTCCAATGTATTGATGAATTTGAATTACAACCAGGAGCAGAAATTAGTATTACTGCATGTAGTTTGTTGGAAGAATCAGAAGGTGAGCACAACTTGAACCTCCTAATAGAGGCCTTAGATATCAGAGGAGAATGGATGGTATTATCGCAAGATACATTCACATTATCACGTCCTGTTGAGAAGGTCGATGATGAACAACCAACGGAAGAAGATGACTCTGAAGAAACAAAAACCGATATTGTTGAATCAAAATCTGATTCCTCCAGCACTACACTTTGGGTTGTTGGAGTATCAATTCTTGCCCTCATTGCAATTAGTCTATTGCTCAAATCTCGCCGTGGCGAGGAGGAAGAAACGGACGAAATGAACCTATGGGGGATGGAAGAGCCAACGGTAGTCCCCGAACCAATCGACCAAGATATCGCTAAAATCATGCTTGAAGTGGACGAAACTCCCACTATGTCAATACAACCACCTGCAAAAGCACAATGGGTAAAAGATTGGCAGAGCTTACCCGGTGGTGGAGAATATAGTAGTACTGAGGAAGGCCAGTGGTATCAAGATGGAGATGGAGATTGGTGGTGGTCACAACCAGATGGTTCGTGGTCTCGCCGCTCATGACTGAGACGAGAGGTTCTTGACCCCCCACCCAGCAGCCACGGTTGATGACGAAGCGACTCAAGGGTCCCGTACGTTTCCGTTTTCGCGGAGAGGAGGACTTAGAAGTCATAATTGAAGGAGATGCTCGTTGGGTCGAACAACAGGTAACGTTGCTCGGACTCGAAGGGGTTGGTTGGTCAATGTCCCACTCCAGTAGTTCCATGAATTTAGGAGGGGGAATGCCTCGTTTGAACTCCAAAGGCGAAGTTATAGCAGCCCCTCCAAGAGATATGGGGCCACCTCCTGACCCATCAAAAATCCCAGTTGTGCGTAGGAAAGTGGGGTCTTTGAATTTGCATGAAAAGTTGCTAAAAATGGGAATAGAAGCCCCACAACGGCCAGACCCTTTGGAAATAGCAGAAGCGTTGGAAGAACTGGATGAGCCTCCTGAACCGGTTCGAGACCCTCTTTCTTCCGACCCAATGGCTGAGGCTTGGTTGAAAGAAATCATGCGTGTCGCGGTTAGGGATTTCGGAGTTACCGGACTATCCATAGAGGGAATCGAGAAAGCATCTCAAGGTCGATTAAGAAAAACCGATCTTGAATTGGAAGTGTGGCTTGATGTCATGTTCCGACATGGCAAGTTAGTGAAAATTCACGGTGGTCAAAAAATCGGTTATGGACCTAGTCCAAAATGGTTGGAAAGTAAATCAAAAACCATCATTTGAGAGAAATCACTTTTAATTGAAAGTATCACTCCCACAAACATGCATCATGCTCTTCTAAACGTATCACTGCGTCGTATATAATTACATGCGGATGGCTCGTGTGCGCAAAGGGGTTTAATAGAAAGTGGAAGTCGCAACAGTTAGTGAAGATGATGTTGATGAAAAATGATCTCCGGCGTATTCGTCTACGAAGTGTTTCGTTAGTAGCAATTATGCTACTTTCCTTACTTAGTGCTGCAACTTTTACTGGTGCTTCAGTATCCCGAACTTATGCAACAAACCGCGACCCCGTGGAAGTCGCCCTTGGCGATTTCGATTGCGATGGCGATAATGATGTAGCAGTTGCCACAGAAGGCACACATACAATCAGTGTTCACTGGAACGATGGTACTGGCGACCTCTCAAAGCGCACCGACATTTGGGTTTC